>JANNTF010000952.1:0-1380 GCA_031403455.1 Alphaproteobacteria bacterium
TGAGCGAGGCCGCGCGCGTAGAGCGACTGGCCGTGCCGACAGATCCAGTCGCGCAGCTGCGTTTCCGTCATCGCCAACGCCTCACCCCACCTGATAGCGCGCGATGGTGTCCTCGCGCAGAGTCACGCCCAAGCCGGGCCCGCCCGGCATCAGCAGGTCACCGTCGACGATCGCGATCGCCGGCGTGAAGACCTCGGTATAGAGCGGATTGTCGTTGGAATCGGTTTCCAGCCAATGCGCGCCGTCGATCGCCGCCGTGAGATGGGCGCTGGCCATCACGCCGAGGCCGCCGCCATACATGTGCAGACACAGCTTGCGTCCCGCCGCCACCACGCGCCGCCCGATCACCAGCCCCTCGCTGATGCCCGCGGTCTTGGTGATGTCGGGCTGCACGACGTCGGCGCCGAGCGCGATCACCGCGTCCAGCCCCTCGAGCCCACGCGCATTCTCACCCAAGGCCAGCGGCAAACCGGAGTCACGCGGCCAGGCCCGGTAGGCCGCCACATCATCGACGGGAAACGGCTCCTCGACCCAGAGCAGCCGCGCCGCGACGAGATCGGCGCGCAGCGCGGCGAAGCTCGCGGCGTCGAATGTCTGATTGGCGTCGGTCATCAGCGGCGACGCGCCGGCCGCGTCGCGCCCCTCGCGCAACAGGCGGCGATTCGCCTCCGGCCCGAACGCGGTCTGCAGTTTGAACCTGACATGGCCACGCTGGCGGGCGGCCGCGATCGTCGCCGCCGCATCGCTGCGCACGCCGCTGGCATAGACCGGCACGCGCGGCGGCAATTTGCCGTCGGCACGCAGAACCGCCGCGAGCGGCCGTCCCTCGGCGCGCGCGAACGCATCCCAGAGCGCGATGTCGACGCCGGCCACGGCCTGATGCACCGGTCCTGGCGCGCCCCATTGGTTGGACAGCAGGCGCAGCCTGGCGTGCATCGCATGATAGAGCCGCACCGGGTCGTCCAGCGTCTCGCCGACCAGGATCGGACGGATGGCCTCCTGCACCACCGCGACGCGTTCGGCCGGACCCCAAGGCGGGAAATTGGCCCAGATCTCACCGATCCCCTGCACGCCCGCGCTGGTTTCGACCACGACGATGAGATTGGGCCGGGCGTCCAGCCGTCCGAACGGGCCGTTGATCGGTCGCGCCAGCGGCAGCCGCAGCAGAATGCAGCGCACGGCCTCGATACGCCCGCTCGTCATCGCCGTCTCATGCCGTCGCTGCGCATCATCGTCTCGCCCCTCCCCTGGAATCGTCGGCGCCAGCCTGCGAAGTCTGGGCCGCTTGGTCAATGTCGACCCGCGTTTAACGATCAGTGAACGAACGTCAGCGTAGACCGTCTCCATGACGCCTCTCGCGTGGATCGCACGCATCGCCCT
>JANNTF010000953.1:0-1019 GCA_031403455.1 Alphaproteobacteria bacterium
CCACGGGCATGCGCGACGAGGTCGTGATCCAGATGGGGCACATGACCGGCTACGGCGCCGCGATCGAGCAGGGCATCCGTCTCGCCGGCGCCAAGGTCGTGCCGATCGGCAATGTGACGGATGCGCGCGACTACCAGCTGCGCGCCAAGATCTCCGAGCGCACGGCGGCCGCGCTCTATGTCGTCTCGCATCACACCGTGCAATACGGCCAGATCCCGCTCGACGCCTTCGCGCGCATCTGCCACGAGCGCGGCGTGCCGGTGATCGCCGATCTCGCATCCGAGTACGATCTCAAGGGATTCCTCGCCGCCGGCGCCGACATCGCGATCTACAGCGCGCATAAATTCATGGGCGGCCTGACGGCGGGGATCGTGGCCGGCACCAAGGATCTCGTGCGCGCCACCTTCCTGCAGAATTCCGGCATCGGCCGCGGCATGAAGCTGGGCAAGGAGAGCATCGTCGCGACGATCGCCACGCTCGAGGCCTGGGGCAAGCGCGACCACGATGCGGTGCGGCGCACCGAGCGCGGCCATCTCGAGCTCTGGATGAAGCGCTTCGCCGGGCTGCCGGGCGTGCGCGCGACGATCACTCCCGATCCCACGAACAATCCGCTCGACCGAATGATGTTCCAGATCGATCCGCAGGAGGCGCGCATCAGCGCCTGGGATCTCGCCGATGCGCTGGCCGCCGGCAACCCGCCCGTGATCGTGCGCGATCACGAAGTCGAACAGGGCTTCTTCCAGCTGGATCCCTGCAACCTCCACCCCGGCGAGGCCGAGCTGGTCGCCGACCGCGTCGTCGCGGAGCTCGACATTGCCCGCAAGCGCAATGCGCCGTTGATCACCAGCGTGCTGGAACGCCGGGCGCGCCGCTTCGACCGCCTGCTGCGCTGGCCGGATTGACCGGCGGGCGCCGCGCTCAGTACGGCGTCTTGTCCGCTTTCGCCTGCCAGGCCGCGAAGGGCTTGCGGCCTTCTTCGGGCAGCAATCGCTTTGCCGGCAAGGTACGGCGTTTCATCG
>JANNTF010000954.1:0-6698 GCA_031403455.1 Alphaproteobacteria bacterium
GAGTTCCAGAGCGGCGACGCGTCGCCACGATGCGTCGCCGCTTTTCTTTCCTGAAAGGTGGAATTTGAGACGAATGCCGCTCGATCACGTCAGCAGCGCCCACTCACGCGACGCCGTCGTACCCGCGCTCGACATCACCGCGATCGGTCGCGATACCGCACTCGTCGGCTGGTTCGACATGCGCGCGGAGCCGGCCCGCCGTGGTTTTCGCGCCGCTCGGGATGGGCAACCCGTTCCACCGCCCGCCGCTCATGTCGTCTTATCGATCGACGAGCAGCGTCGACACCTTCTCGCCTTGCCCGTCGCGGCATCCACACTTCTGCAGAGCCGGATCGAGATCAGCGCGCTGGATGGGGCGATCGTCGCCGCGGCCGACCGCACCGGTCGCGACCATCAGCGGCCCGGGAGTTTGGATCTGCTCGCGCTGTCCACCGAGCTCGTCGCATCCGAGCGCGTTCGTCTCCTGCGCTTCCTGTTCGAGGTCTGCCCCACACTTCTGAAGCTCGGCCGCGACCCGTCGTTCATCGAGCTCGCCCTCGATCTCGTCGCCGGGCTCGCCGAACGTCCCGGACCGCTGGCGTCGCGCTGCACGGCGGGTCCGTTGGTCCTGCTCGAGGGCATCGCCCGACGCGGCATCGGATCACGGCTGAGCGGCATCGTCATTGGCCGCTCGGGCATCGTCAGATTGGCGATCCCGCCGATGGAACTGCCGCATCCGAAACCGGCTGCCGGTCGCGCGCGCCTGGCGTTCGCCGTGGAACGCGAACTCGCCGTGTCCGGCGGCGTGTTGGCGATCCTGGGGGACGGCGGCATCGCGTGCCGACGTCTGCCCACCGAGTTGCCGCCGCTCACGGCTTTCGAGCGTGCCGGACGCGAGCGCGGCTTCGATGCGCCCTTGCGCAGCTTTCTGATCGACGCGCTGATTTCGGCGGACGGCGCGGAGAAAGCGCTGGCGCCGCTCGTCCACGAGTTACGCGCCGCGACCGCCAAGCTGCGGCCCCGCGCGGCAACGGGGGTCGTACGTGGCGGCATCGATCTCGTCCTCGCCAATCGCGGCGGGATGTTGATCGCGGGTTGGCTCGACGATCGGCATGCATTGTCCAACGGAGTGCACGTGCTGCGACGCGAGCGCGCCGTGCATGTCGATCGCGCCGCGCTGCTGCGGTTTCGTCACTCACCGCTCGATCGTGACGTCAGCCACGCGAGCGGCATTCTTTGCCGCACAGCTGCGACAGTCGACGGCGATCTCCCGGCCAGCATTCAAATCTCCGCGCGGCTCGGATCGGGTGAGCTGATTGCGCTCGGCGAGGGTCCCTCGGTGATACCGCCGCGGGCCATGCTCGCGCGGCTGCTCGCGATTGCCGCGAGTACGTCCCTGGAGCCGCGCAGCATCGCCGCGTTCCTGCATCCCGTCGCGCAGCACGCGACAAGCGACCAGAGCGAGGCGTGCCCGATCGACCTACGCGACATCGGGTCCGTCATTGGCTCGACAGAGACGAGTCTGCTGGTCCCGATTGACGGCGACTTCGATCTCCTACGCGCAAGGTTCACAGCCTTCGCGCTGGACCGCAGCCTCGCTGAAATCGACATCGTGCATGTCCTGGATGATCCACGCCTGGGGGCGGAAGCAACGGCGCGGTTGCGTATGCTGGCCGAGTTCCACGGCCGCGGGACGCGCCTGGCGGTTGCGCGCGTGCCGACGACGATGGGCGCCACACTCAACGCCACCGCCGCCCTGCTTCGCGCCCCGCGTCTCGCGCTGCTCGGCATCGACTCTCTGCCCGAGGCCGCCGGATGGCTCGATGCGCTCACACACGCGCTCGATGCGCATCCGCGTGCCGGCCTCGTGGCGGCGCGCCATCTCAACGTCGACGACTCGCTCGTCGACGCTGGGTACATCCGCGCGGTCGACGCCGATGGCCAGCCGCGCTTGATCGCTCGACTTGCGGGCTTTCCGCGTCGCTTCGTCGATAGCGCACAAGCGACGCGTGTCGCCGCGGTCAGCGCTGGCGCTTGGCTGATGCGTCGCTCGCTATTCGACCTGATCGGCGGTCTGACAACCGACTGTCTGACTCCGCTCGGCGCCGAAGGGGATTTCTGCCGCCGCATCGCCGCCGCCGGGTTCGAGCTGCTGCAGCTGCCCGCGCCCAGCTTCCATCGCCTGGGTACGCAGACGGCCACATCGAGCGACGCCATCGCCCATGAGCTCGATCACATGACGCTGGCGGCACGCTGGTCGAGCGCAGAACCGGCGGAGACCATCGTTTCGTCTGCAGAGGTCGCCACCTTGGAGATTCCTGAATTCGAAGAGGCCGTGCCGTCGAGCATGGAGACACTGCCCGCGCCCGCGCCGAGTAAGCCCAAGCGCCGCCATCGCCGGTCGCGGAGAGCCGCATGACCCCGCCGAGAATCCTGTTCATCGCCCATGGCCATCCCAATTTCGTCGCCGGCGGCACGGAACTCGCCGCACATGATCTCTTTCGTGCCTGGCGTGATGCGGGTCATGACGCAAGCTTCGTTGGCTGTGTGACGCGACTGCACCGCGACGCCCGCCGCGGCACGGCGCTCCAAGCCATCGACGGCTGCGCGAACGAGTTTCTCCTCCAGGTCGGCGGCTTCGATCCGTTCATGCTGGCGCAGGCCGACACCACCCAGCTCGTCGCCAGCTTTGGCGAACTCCTGCAGCAGGTGTCGCCGGAGATCGTTCATTTCCACCACTTCACGCAGATCGGCATCGATGCGCTGGCGCTGGTCCGTCGCTTGCGCCCCGCCGCGCGCATCGTCGTGACGCTGCACGATTATCAGCTGATCTGCGCCAATGACGGGTTGATGACGACGACCGCGGACGCGCTGTGCGATCGCGCGTCGAATGATGCGTGCCATGGCTGCTTCGGCGACATTCCCGCCGAGCGCTTCGCGCTGCGGCGCCGACATCTGCGCAATCTGCTCGACCTGATCGACGGCTTCGTCTCGCCGAGTCACTTCCTGAAGGCGCGGTTCGTGGATTGGGGCCTGCCCGCAGCGAAGATCGAGGTCATCGCCAACGCGGTGCCCGCGGCGCCGGCCGTTGCGGCCGCCGAGGATCGGCCACGGCGGCGTTTCGGCCTGTTCGCCAATCTCGCCCCGCACAAGGGCGCGATGTTGGCGCTGGATGCGGCAAAGCAACTCGACGATCTCGAAGGCTTCGAACTGCGCGTCCACGGCGCCAATCTCTATCGCGAGCCGGGATTCACGGCGGCGCTCGACTCCGCTCTCGCGGCAGCCGGTCCACAAATCGTCGCCTTCGGCCCCTATCGTCGTCCCGACCTCGCACGGTTGATGGCAGCGGTCGATTGGGTCGTGGTGCCCTCGACATGGTGGGAGAACGCCCCGTTGGTGATTCTGGAAGCGTTTCGCCATGGGCGGCCCGTCATCACCGCTGACATCGGCGGCATGGTCGAGCTGGTTCGCCACGAAACCGACGGCCTGATCTTCCAGGCGCGCAATGCGACCGATCTCGCGCGCACGCTCCGCCGCGCGGCCACCGAAGACGGGCTGTGGGACCGCCTCGTGCGTCAGCTGCCCGTGCCGCCCACACCGCGAGACAGCGTGACGCCCCATGGCGCGCTCTACACGTCGCTGATCGCCACCCACGCCGCTCAAACGGCGTGATGCCCCGCCCTCGAAGGTCCTCGATCGCCATGTCCGCAGATTTGGAAACCCCGGCCCCGTCGTCGAGTATCGACATCGCCCTGGGCCTGCTCGTCGATGCCCAGACGATGATCGTCCTCGGCACGGCGCAGGCGGCCGTTGCGGAGTCGGGCGAGTTGCGTTTCCCGGCGCTGCACGAATTGCAGGGCGAGTGGCGCGCCCTCAGTTCGGTCAACGCATCGGGAAAGATCTGTTTCGTCGGCGTCGTCAAGGCGGCGAACGTGCTGCGCGCGCAGGCCGGGGGCATGGTGCTGCACGCGGAGACCGGCAGCTCCGCGCTCTCCGATGCCGCAGTGATCGAGATCGAACATGGCAGCCTGATCAAGGCGCTGTACGATCGGGACATCGACCTCGCGAGCGCGTTCGAATTCCTGCGTCGCGCGCTGGTCACCGGGCTCACCGCAGCCGGACAACCGATCTGGCGCTTCCTGTTCGCCATGCTGTCGTCGATCTCGAAGCAAGATGGATTCGTCGAGATTCTCGGCACGGCGGAAGGCGGCGGATTGTTTCTGCAAGGCTGGTCGGTCCATCTGCCGCCCGGCGCTCTCGATCTCGGCGTGCTCTCCACGGGCTTCGAGATGGGACGCGCCACGATCGCCACCTTCGAGCGTCCAGATCTACCGGCGACGGCGCGTGGACTCGTCGCGTATGTGCCGATGATCAATGTCGAACCGGGCACCGTGCAGCGCGTCCACTTTCGCGCCGGCGACGCCTATCTCCATCTCGACGTCGTCGAGCGACGCCTCGTCCTCGGTCCGAGCGAGACGCTCGCGCATCTACGCGACGTGCAAGCGAAGCTGACGGGGGATCCTGCCCTGATCGCGAGTCTGCGGCGCCTGTGCCGCCCGCGCTTCACGGGTGTCGATACCGTCACGCCGCTCCCGATACCCGTGCGCATCGCCGTCGACCTGGCGCTGCACGCGGATGGCGCGGGGATCTTCGTCTCCGGATGGTTGCTCGATCCACGGCGGCTGGTCCGCGACGTGGCGCTGCGCAACAATTCGGGGCGGACCATCGGCCATGTCGGCGACGGGTGGGTCCGGCTCCCGCGACCCGATGTGACGCAAGGATTCCTGCAAGACCCCTTGTTCGCGGCCGATCTCGCGCGCGCGCCGGACCACCGCCACGGCTTCATGGCCTTCGTGCCCTTCGACGGCGCGATCGGCGCCGCCGATGCGGTCTATCTCGAGCTCGGGCTCGGTGACGATTCCTGCTGCTTCATGCCCTTGCGACTGGAACGCCCGGAGCCCGGCGCGGTGCTCAGCCGCCTGTTGAGCTCGGTCAATGTCGACGATCCTGAGATCGAGGAGATCATCAGCCGGCATCTCGGCCCGCTTGCGGCGGCGATCGGTGCTGTACATCACGGCGCCGACGAAGCACCGGGCGTCACCAGCTTCGGCGCGCACATGCGTCGCCCGGCGGTCAGCGTGATCGTGCCCTTGGCGCCGGAATTCAAGGATCTCGATGTCAATCTCGCCCAATTCGCCGGCGATCCGGATTTCGTCGATTGCGAATTCGTGTTCGTCGCGCCGCGTCCCGGCGGTGAGTCGTCGATCGCCGCGATCAAACGAGGCGCGGCGTTCTACGGCGCCTGCGGCTCGCTCGTGCTCACGGACCGGATCCTCGATCGCTTCGCCGCGATGGAGCTCGGTGCGCGACACGCCCGCGCCGACCATCTGCTGTTTCTCTCGCCGTCGATCCTGCCGCAGTCGCGCGGCTGGCTCGGCCGGTTGCGCCGCGCGAGCGCTGAGCTGAAACCTCCGGGAATCGTGAGCCCCACCCTGCTCTACGAGGACGAGTCGATCCGCTACGCCGGCTCCGCGCAGCCGCCGGAGGAGAGCGCGATCGCGACGCTCGGCCGCTTCGCCGGATATTCGCACCATTGGCTCGGCACCGCCGCGCTGACACCGGTCTGGGCCGGGACGATGGAATGCGCGCTGATGCCGAAGAAGCTCTTCGAAGCCTGCGGCGGGTTCTCCCGCATCCTGCTTGGTCCCGATCTCAAGAACGCCGACTTCGCGCTGTCGCTGCGGACCCAAGGCCGGCAAGCCTATTGGCTGCCGGACGTCGCCCTCTATGCGCTCGATGAACCGGAAGCGGCGGGCAATGGCGAGTACTGGACGCGTGTCCGGGCCCTCGTCGACCGCTGGGCCTTCCGGCGGCAATGGTCCGAAATTCTCGCTGCCTGAGGCTGCTCCCATGAAGATCCTGATGCTCTCGCATGGCCATCCCGCCTTCTCGATCGGCGGCGCGGAAGTGGCGTCCTACAATCTGCACAAGGGCTTGAACGCGACGGACGGAATCCACTCGCACTATCTCGCGCGGGTCGGGCCGCCCATCGCGCGTCACCGCGACACGCCGTTCATGAGCTTGCGCCAGCAGGAACGCGAGACGCTGTTCTACGCCAGCGACTACGATTATTTCCGGCTCTCCAACCGCGATCTCGACTCTCTGACGCGCGACTTCGAGCGCTTCATCGTCGACGTGAAGCCCGATGTCGTCCATTTCCATCACTTCCTCGGCTTCGGAGTCGAGGCGTTGCGCGCCGTGCGGCGGGCGGCGCCGCTCGCGCCCATCGTCGTCACGCTGCACGAGTATCTCAGCATCTGTAACAACCACGGGCAGATGGTGAAGACCAAGAACCACGCGCTCTGCACGCGCTCGTCTCCCGCGGAGTGCAATGTGTGCTTCGCCGACATCGCGCCATCGCAATTCATGCGACGCGAATTGTTCATCAAGAGCTTCTTCGCCGAATGCGACGCGTTCGTCTCGCCCTCGCATTTCCTGCTCGAACGCTTCGCCGCCTGGGGATTGCCGCGCGAGAAGCTCTTCATGTTCGAGAACGGCCTGGACGGCGGCGAGGCGGCGCCCGCCCGCCCGGTAGGTCGCGATGGTCGACGCAATCGCTTCGGCTATTTCGGCCAGCTCACCCCGTTCAAGGGTGCGAAAATTCTCGTCGAAGCCGTCGGCCGCGTGCCGGCGGAGATCTGGGGCGACGATTCCACGTT
>JANNTF010000955.1:0-3381 GCA_031403455.1 Alphaproteobacteria bacterium
GTGCCATCCCCTCCTTACCCTGGATCGATCCCATCAGGACGATCCGACCGCAGCGCTGTGACGCGGGTTGCGCAAGCATCGCCGCTGCGGCCGCGCGCGCCACCAGAAAACTGCCGATAAGATTGACGTCGATGACGCGGCGAAAGGCTTCGGACGGGCAGTCGACTGCGGCGACGACCGGGCCCAGAATACCGGCGCAATGCACGACGATATCCGGCGCCTCGCTCGCCATCGCATGATCCACTTCGTCACCCCGTGTGACGTCGACCACGTGCACGTGTACGCTTGGCAAAATCGCCGCCGCGATGCCCAGGGCGCGGTGTTCGAGGTCCCAGAGCGAAACGCGGGCGCCATCCATCATCAAGCGACGCGCGCAGGCGAGTCCGATCCCACCTGCGCCGCCGGTCACGACCGCGCGTCGCCCCTCGAGAGAGTAGCGGTTCATATTCGAAGGCGTCAGCTCCGCGGCGCGTTTGGAACGAACTGGTTGGTGTAGAACTCCTCAGGCTTCTGCGTGGCCTCGAGACCCATGAACTGCTTCATCAGCTGCAGGGTCCCGGCCCAATCCTCCGGCGCCATGTACCCGATCGGCTTGCCTTGGGATGCCTTGGACGGCATCAAGGAGATACCGACTTTGAGTTGCTCGAGGCTGAGTTCGGTTTCCAGGTCGGCCTTCACCTTCTGGCCTGCCTTGATCGACGCCATCGGATCGGCGATCGCGGCATCAAAGGAACGCACGGTCGCCTTGACGAACCGCCGGACGAGGTCCGGATTGTTCTTGATCGTATCTTCATGCGCATGGATTTGCAGGCCGACCGTATTCACGCCAAAGGCTGCGTAGCCGAAATTGATCAATGGCACACCCTGTCGGGGCAGGGTGAGTGACTGATTGTCGAGTCCGGCCATGATCGCTTCCACACGCTTCTCAGCGATCGCGACGTTCTTGCCGGCGCCCTCGACCCGTAGGATCCTTACCTTGTCGCCGTCCACGCCGTTCGCTTTCCAGACCGCCGGAAGCAACTGCAGTCCGGCTTCGCCCGGCGCGGTTGCGATTGTCTTGCCCTCAAGGTCCTTCAGCGTCTTGATACCTGCGTCTGCGCGCACTCCGATCGCGTAGGGCGAGGAACTGGTCACCGACATCACCGAACGGATCGGCGCGCCCTTGGTGGCGACATTGATGATGCTGGGGCCGTCTGACAGGCCGAACATGTCTCCCTTGGCGCCGACGGTTTGGGCGGCGCGGACCGAACCCTGGCCCTCGCCAATGGTCAAGTCGATGCCTTCTTCTTTGTAGTATCCGCGATCCAGACCCAAGTAGAACGGCGTGTGAAACCCATAGAGGATCCAGTTGAGTCGGAAGGTGACTTTATCCTGCGCAAACGCGCTGCCGGTTGCAAACACGGCCAAAGCCACTGCGAGTCCTAGTTTTGAAACATGCGAAATCATTGTGTGAATGCCCTCTCGGTTGATGTGATCAGGTAGCTGCAACTGCAGGTTCGCCAGCGCGCCGCGACACATGCCAGGGAATCGCCAATCTCTCGATGATCTCCACGACGCCGTAGAGCAACAAACCCATGACGCAAAGCACGAGGATCGCACCGAACGTCATCGGCGTATCGAAATTGTTGGTGTATTCCTGGATCTTGTAGCCAAGGCCTCGATCTGATGCGACGAATTCCGCCACTACGGCCGCAGTCGCTGACAAAGCCGCTGCTACCTTGATCCCCGTGAACAAGGTCGGCAGGGCGTGCGGGAGTCTCACCATGAAGAAGATCCGCCAGTAGCGTGCACCGGTGGAGCGCGCGAGATCCATCACTTCTGGGTCGACCGACTTGAACGCCGAGATGCTACTCACCAGGACTGGGAAGAATGAGAGCAAGAACACGATCAACACTTTTGACGTCAGCCCATAACCGATCCAGATCAAGAAGAGTGGTGCGATGGCGATCTTCGGAACGATCTGCAGGAACACCAGCACCGGATAAACCAGATCCTCCAATCTGCGTGAGAAAGACACGACGAGCGCAAGCGCTACGCCGACCACAACCGAGGCGATGAACCCGATCACCATCGACTGGGCCGTGAACATGGCAGCATCCAGAACGACATCCCAGCGACGCATGAGCTGACGAACAATCAGCGTTGGCGCGGGCAAGATAAAGGGTTTGATGGCCAACACGTGCACCACACCTTCCCAGAGCGCCATTACGCCTCCGAGCCCGGCAATTATCGAAACGACCTTGCGCCAATTGACGTTGCTTGCGGCCAACGGTGTTCCCCCAATGCCTTTTCTGATTGACCAAAGGCTAGTGATCGGACCAGCGTGACGTCAATGCACAACATCACGCCCAAACTCGAACATGCGCCTTGCGACGCGCTTCAAGGAATTTCGGTTTCCGGTGTTTCGAAGATATTTCGACGTGACGCAACGGAAACGGTCGCTCTGGACAATGTATCGCTGAACGTGGCCCGCGGTGAATTCATCTCGATCGTTGGTCCATCCGGCTGCGGCAAGTCGACGCTGATGCGCCTGGTTGCGGGTTTGATGCTCCCGACGCGTGGGGACGTGCTCGTGTTCGGGCGCAAAGTGAGCGCCCCGGTGACTGACCTTGGCATCGTTTTTCAAAGCCCCATCTTGCTTGAGTGGCGCGACGTCCTTGCAAATGTCCTGTTCCAGGTGGAGATTCGCGGACTTGCTGCAGCCACTTATCGTGATCGAGCTTTGAAGCTGCTCTCACAAGTTGGTCTATCGGATTTCAGCGATCGATACCCGCACGAGCTTTCCGGCGGCATGCGGCAACGAGCGGCGATTGCGCGGGCACTGCTCCATGATCCGCCGCTGCTTTTGATGGACGAGCCATTCGGCGCACTGGACGCGTTGACGCGTGAACAGATGCGCATCGACTTGGAAGCATTGTGGCTTGCGACGCGCAAGACGGTACTTTTCATTACACATTCGATTGACGAAGCGGTTTTGCTGTCGGACAAGGTAATCGTCATGTCGCCGCGGCCGGGGCGTGTAGAACGTTGCCTCGATATACCGCTTTCCAGGCCGCGTGGCCTGGGAGCTCGGCGTGACCCGCAGTTTACGGCGCTAACAGAGGAGATCACGGAGATCTTTCTCGCGCGCGGAGTCCTGACAGGCCGTTGAAAACCGTTCGCGTGTGATGCAACGGAATGATTTTTTGTGTCTGCGGCAATGTCGAGCAGCTGGCGATGCGTGGGATGAGGATCGGGGTGGAGCACTGTTCTCGTACGTGAGCTTGGAGGGCCGGGTTCCGGTGGAACACCCGCTACCTGTGATCCGGACACTGGCGAACGACGCACTGCATGTACGCGGACACGGCCGGCCAAGCAGTACGCACCCGGCCGCCTCGCGTC
>JANNTF010000956.1:0-5816 GCA_031403455.1 Alphaproteobacteria bacterium
CTTCTCGGCGGGCTTCGACCTCAAGGCGTCGGCGCAAGCGGGACCGCGCAGCCTCGGCGAGTGGCGCCGCATCCTCGAGGCGGATTTCGAGTTCATCATGGGATTCTGGGATTGCCCGAAACCGACGATCGCCGCCGTGCATGGCTATTGCATCGGTGGCGCGTTCGAGCTCGCGCTCGCCTGCGACATCACCGTCGCCGGCGCGAGCGCGCGCTTCGGCGTGCCGGAAGTGCGCTTCGGGTCGGGCGCGGTCGCCCTGCTGCTGCCGTTCGTCGCCGGGGTGAAGGCGGCAAAGGAGCTGATGCTGACCGGCGAGGACCGGCTCGACGCGACGCGCGCGCGCGAACTCGGGATCGTCAATCGGATCGTGCCCGATGACGAGGTGGTCGCGCGCGCCACCGCGATCGCCGAGACGATCGCCGCCGCCGCACCCGAAGCGGTGCGGTTGACCAAGCGCGCGATCAACCGCGCCTACGACATCATCGGCCTGCGCGGCGCGCTGGCCGCGGCGCTCGAGACCGACATCCTGATCGAGGCGGGCGGCGGCCCGGAGCGTGCCGAGTTCAATCGCCTGCGTCGCGAGCAGGGGCTCAAGGCCGCGATCGCCTGGCGCGACGCGAAGTTCCGGCCGGCATGACGCCGGCGCGACGCGCAGGGTTGGGGGTCAGCATGCGATTCAAGAATTTCACCACGCGCATCGCCGGCATCGCGCCGGTTCGGCGCGCGCTCGCGGCGATCGCCCTGCTGGCTGCCGCGAGTCTGCCGGGCCTGGCCCGCGATCTCGCCATTGCCGTGCCGGTCGAAGCCACGTCGATCGATCCGCATTTTCACAGCTTCGCGCCCAATATCGCGGTGGCGTTGCATGTCTTCGACACGTTGGTGCAGCAGGGCGAGCGTCATCAGCTGCGGCCGGGCCTCGCCGAGCAGTGGCATACGATCGACGACCTGACCTGGGAGTTCCGCCTGCGGCGCGGCGTGCGCTTCCACGACGGTGGCGAGGTGACCAGCGCCGACGTCGCGGCCTCGCTGCGCCGCGCGCCGAGAGTCCCGAACAGCCCGGGCAGTTTCGTCTTCTTCACGCGCGCCATCGTCGGGATCGAGATCGTCGATGCGCATCGCATCCGGCTGCGCACCGCCATGCCGTACCCGCTGCTGCCGCGCGACCTCTCGATGATCGCGATCCTCCCCGCGCGCTTCGAGACGGCGACGAGCGCGAGCTTCGGCAGCGGCGCCTCGACGATCGGCAGCGGTCCGTTCCGCTTCGCCGAGTGGCGGCCGGGCGATCGCCTCATCCTGCGGCGCAACGACTCCTATTGGGGAGAGCGCGTCGATTGGGAGAGCGTCGTGATCAGGGCGATCGAGAATGACTCCGCGCGCGTCGCGGCCTTGCTGTCCGGCGATGTCGACGTGATCGAGGCGGTGCCGCCGGCCGATGTGCCAACCCTGCGCGCCCGCCCGGAGCTCACCGTCGCGCAGACGGCGTCGACGCGGCTCATCTATCTCCACATGGACAGCGATAGCGCGCGCGCGCCCTTTGTCACCGATGAGCGCGGGCGGCCGCTCGACCGCAATCCGCTGCGCGATGTCCGCGTGCGTCGCGCGATCTCCAAGGCGATCAGCCGCGAGGCGATCGTGAGTCGCATCATGGATGGGCTGGCGACGACCGCGAGCCAGCTGCTGCCCGACGACATGGAAGGCACGAGCCCCGCGCTGCAGCCGGAAGCCTTCGATCCCGACGGCGCGCGCCGGCTGCTCGCGGAGGCCGGCTATCCCGCGGGCTTCGGGATCACGCTGCACGGACCCAACAATCGCTTCGTCAACGACGAACGCGTTCTGCAGACCATCGGCTCGATGCTCAACCGCGTCGGGATCATCACCAAGGTGGAGACGATGCCGTTCAACGTCTTCGCCGCGCGCAATGCGCGCCGCGAATTCGGCGTCTATCTGCGCAGCTGGCTCTCCGACACCGGGGAGCCGACCGCGCCGCTGCGCGGGCTATTGGCGACACCGGATCGCGAGCGTGGCATGGGGACGACCAATTTCGGCCGCTACAGCAACCCGGCCCTCGATGACGTGCTCGGCCGCGCGCTCGCGACGCTCGACACGCCGACCCGCGAGACGCTGCTGCGCGAAGCCGTCGAGATCGCGATGCACGATGTCGGATTGGTGCCGCTCTACTTCCAGACCGCGCTCTGGGGCCTGAAGCGCGGACTCGCCTACGCGCCGCGCGCCGATGGCCTCACACTCGCCGCCGCGATCCGCGCGCGTTGAATTCCGTCCGCGTCCCGCGAAAGGTCTGCCCGTCCATGTCGAAGCCCTTCATCGACCGTCAGCGCGCCCAGCGTCTCATGGCGGAGGCGGGGATCGACGCGCTGCTCGTGGTGCAGCCGGAGAATTTCGCCTATGCCACCGGCGGACCGTCGGGGATCGCGGCATCGTGGCGTCGGGTCGGCGCGGCGATCGCGATCCTGCCGGCCGACGCCGGCGCCGAGGCGACCGCCATCGTCACCGATTTCGGCGAGGGTCCGTTTCGCAAGAGCGCGGCCCTGCGCGACGTGCGCACGCACGTGGCCTGGGTCGACAATGTCGATATCGCGGCGCAGCTACCGAGCAATCGGCCGATCGCGGAGCTGATCGCCGCGGCACAGCCCGAGCGCGCCGGCGGCTTCCTGCGGCCGCAGACCTTCGATCCGCGCCGTGCGCTCGAACTCGCGCGTGATGCGCTCGCCGAGCGCGGCCTGCTGAAAGCGCGGATCGGCGTCGAGTTCGACTTCCTGCCGGTCAACGATCTGCGGCTCATCGAAGCGGTGCTGCCCGAGGCAAGGCTCGTCGACAGCTCGCCGGTCTTCGATCGCTTGCGCATGATCAAGAGTCCGGCGGAGATCGAGCTGCTCCGCACGGGCGCGCTTCTCGCCGAAACCGGCATCCGCGCCGTGATGGCGCAGCTCCATGTCGGGCAGACGCGCGCGCAGATCTCCGAGCTCTGGCGCGCCACCGTGCTCGACGAAGTCAAGCGTCTGAAGATCGGCAATCTCACCGGCCAGTGGGACTACACCGCCGTCGGTCCGGATCCCTGGAGCCCGAGCGGCGTGGTCGAGCATGGCAGCGTGGTGAAGATCGATGTCGGCTGTGTGCTCTCGGGCTACAGCTCCGATTCCGCGCGGACCTTCTGCTACGGCCGCGCGAGCGCGCATGCCCGCGCGGTCTATGGCGGTCTGCGCGCTGCCTTCGAGGCGGGTCGCGCGGTGTTCAAGCCCGGCAACACGCTGGGCGACGTGCACGCCGCGTGCGTCGCCGCGATGCGCGCCAACGGCTTTACGACCTTCATGCGCGGCCATTTCGGTCACGGCATTGGCCAGAACGTGTGGAGCGAGGAGTGGCCCTATACCGGTCACGGCGTCGAGATCGCGCTCGAGCCCGGCATGGTGATGGCCTTCGAGACGCCCTACTACGTGAACGGCGTCGGCGCGTTCATCATCGAAGACCAGTTCCTGGTCACGCAGACGGGGCACGAAACGATGAACACCCTGCCGTATGAGTTTCTGGAGATCGGGGTGTGAGGTTGCAGGCGATTGGGCCGCCCGCGCTTATCCGATGCCTGAGCCGGGCATTCGTGCGGCTCAGGCCGCCCGCGGATGCGCGCCGCCCCAGGACACCGAATGCACCGCAAGCGCGGTCGCGCAGCCATAGGCCGCCATCGCCACGGCGACGATCGCGAACAGGGCGCCGACGGATTGCGTCGTCCCGGCGATCCACCAGCCGCCGAGCGCGACGACCGCCAGCCTTGCGCTCTGCGCGAGCACCGGCCCGACCATGCGACCGGCGCCTTGCGATGCGAAGAAGAGGCAGAGGCCGAGCCCGAAGAATGCGTAGCTCGGCCCGGCCCAGGAGAAATAGCTGCGTGCCACGCCGCGCACGTCGGGATCGGCCGTGAACAGGCTCGACCACGCATCGCGGAAGGTCGCGACGACGAGCCCGAATGCGCCGACGATCGCGGCCGCGAGCGCACCGCTGGTCCAGGCCACGCGCCGCGCGCGCTCGAATTTTCCGGCACCGATCGCCATGCCGACCATCGGCACCGATGCCACGCCGACCGCGAAGGCGATCGGGATGAGCAGGAACTCCAGCCGCACGCCGATACCGTAGCCGGCGAGCGCCTCGGTGCCGAACGCGGCGACCAGGCGCGTGACGATCAGCACCGTCGCGACCGATTGCAGCGGCGACACGCAGGCGATGGCGCCCACCTTCAGGATGTCGCGGAACATCTCGCGGCGCAGCTTGCTCACGTCGAGCCCGATCACCACGCGTGCGCGACCAGCGCGGTCGCCAGCATCGCGAACATGTTGGGCAGGCTGAGGCGCAGGAGAGTCGGCAGGATCGGGCCCTGGAGCAGCGGGTTCGCGAGTCGCCCCGCGGCCACCGGCGGCAGCGTCACGAGTTCGCCTGTGGCGTCGCCGATGCGGTCTGCCGAAGCCGGGCGACCGGAAGCTCCTCGATTGGCCAATGGATCAGCGCGGCAAAAAGCCCGAGACCGATCGAGATCCACCACATCGCGTCGTAGGAGCGCGTGGCGTCGTAGATCCACCCGGCGAGCCAGACGCCGAGGAACGAGCCGAGCTGATGCGACAGGAAGACGATGCCGAACAGCATCGACATCCAATTCGTGCCGAAGAACGTCGCGACCAGGCCACTCGTGAGTGGAATCGTCGCGAGCCACAGCAATCCGAGCAATCCGCAGAGCAGGATCACGATCGTCGGCGTCATCGGCAAAATCAGGAACCCGACGAAGATCACGGCGCGCCCCGCATAGATCAGGCTGAGGCCACGGCGCTTCTCGATGTAGCGGCCGGATTGTCCCGCGATGAACGTGCCGACAATATTGGCGATGCCCACCACGGAGAGCGCGAAGGCGCCCACCCAGCCCGGCATCCCCTGATCGACCGTGAAGGCCGGCAGATGAACCATGATGAAGGCGACATGGAATCCGCAGACGAAGAAGCCGGCGGTCAAGAGCCAGTAGCTGCGATGGGTCAGCGCCTCGGCCAGGGCTTCGCGCGCGGTCTGCCGGCGCACGGGTCCGGTGTGCGTCGCGGGCTTGCCGCGGATCGGCCAGGTGATCGGAATGAGAAGGAGCGTGAGCGCCATCAGCCACAGCAGACTCGCCTGCCATCCCACGAGTTCGATCAGAAAATGCATCACGGGGAGCGCGACGAAACCACCGATCCCCGCCGCCATGCCGATGGAGGCGATCGCGCTCAGGCGCTTTTCCGGCGGCGCGAGCCGCCCGACGGTACCAACCAGAGACGTGACGCCGGTGCCGCTCACGCCGAGTCCCATCAGCACGCCGCTGATGATCAGGTCGGCCGCCGAGCTCGCCGCGTACATGAACCACAGCCCGGCGATGGTCGTGAGCACGCAGACGATGATCACGCGCACCGCACCGAATTTGTCGATCAATGCGCCGGACAACGGCGCGCCGACTCCCATCAGCAGCTGCGCCAGCGCCATGGCGAGTGCGAAGGGCTCGCGGCCGAGGCCGAGCGCACGGGTGAGCGGTTGCAGATAGAGACCCATCGACTGAGCCCGACCCATCGACAAGCCCACGATCGTGCCAACCGTGAGGATGAGCAGCCAGAGCGGCAACGCGGTCCTAGCGGGGATGGACGACATGAAATTCCTCTCTGCTGCGCAGCGGCGAACCGTATCGGGCACGAGTCATGCGCGACGCGTATCCATACTTGAGGAGAATAGCGCGCCTCACCACCCCGCGCGCTTCGCGCGTCGCCCCTCCTCGACTTGAGCTACGGGATGCACAC
>JANNTF010000957.1:0-9994 GCA_031403455.1 Alphaproteobacteria bacterium
CCAGTAGCGGTCGAAGCGCTCGAGCACGATCCGCTCCTGCGCGACCCGGCGCACGAAGCGGAAGGGTCCGGCGCAGACGGGCTGGCTCGCGATCTTGTCGCCGAGCGCCGCCAGCGCCCGCGGCGACAGCATCATGCCGGCGCGATCAGCGAGCACGGCCACCAGCGGCGCGTTGGGCTCGCTGAGATGTAGACGCACGGTCAGCGCGTCCACGATCTCGACGCTGTCGACCGCCTTCAACTCGGTCTTGCGGCGGCTCTCCGGCGCGGTCCGGTAGCGATCGAGATTGATCTTCACAGCGGCAGCGTCGAGCTTCTCCCCGTCTTGGAACTCGACGCCAGACCGCAGCTTGACCGTGAGCGAGCGATTGTCGGGCGACCACGTCCAGTCGGTGGCGAGTTGCGGCACGAAATTCTGTGCGGCGTCGATGTCGATGAGCTTGTCGCACATCGCCGCGAAGACGACGCGGCCGACGAAGAAACTGCCCGATGCCGGATCGAGGGCGTCGGGATCCTCCTGCAACCCGATCCGCAAACTCGCCGCTGGAGCGATCGCCGGAACGAGCGCCAGCCAGCTCGCCACGATTGCCATCGTCATTCTGCGCTTCATTGCTGCACCCTCTAGTGAAGCACTTAAATACTCCGAATCACTGATCCACGAAATGAGCTTAGAGTCAGCAAGAACGTCGCGATCAGGAGGGAAGACGCTGAAGGAAAGGCCACCATGTCGACCCATGCCGTTTCTGCCGTGAGAATGCGCCTAAGCTCGTCGTGGCTCCGCGCGATCCGTATCTACCTCGCCGTCCTCGTGCCCCTGATGTTCGTGTGGGAGGTGGCGCAATTGCCGCTCTACACGATCTGGCTGACGGGGAGCCGTGGCGAGATGGTCTTTGCGGTGCTGCACTGCGTCGCTGGAGATGGGCTGATCGGACTGGCGGCGCTCGGATGGTCATTGGTCGCTGTTGGCAAAGCCGAGTGGCCACAAGCTCGGTTTTGGTCGGTCATGGCTTCTACCCTGACTATTGGGTTGGGTTACGCCGTCTACAGCGAATGGCTGAACGTCGATGTCCGAGGATCATGGGCCTACACGTCCGCGATGCCACGCTTGCCGCCGCTCGGCACCGGGCTTGCGCCGGTCCTGCAGTGGATCGTGCTGCCCCTTGTGGCAATGGCTATTGTGCGTCGGGTAATCGACAGAGATCCTGTTGCGTAGCTGCTGATTTCGATGAAGCCACCTAGACATTCCAATTTGACGACGTCCTGGAATTCGACACGACGTCGCTCAGCGCGCGGCACCTCGCTGGCTGTCGATCTGTGGCACCGATCGGCATGTGCAATCTTCCGGCATCGGCGAGTGTCTTGGCGAAGGCATGCTGCTCGTCGGTGAGGGAGATCGACGATTTGACGGTCACGGCTCTGGCTCTCGGGTGCGGCGACAAGTGTGCGGTATTACCAGGTAGTACAACGGTCAATTGCCGCCGTCAGGCCGCTGCAGGCGCCGCGCCAGCCGAGGACAGTTGACCCTGGCGTACATCGTCTCGTCGGTAGGTCTGTCGGGGCAGCCACCCCGGTCCGACCCATCTCTGCCCCGCGCCGAGACCGCGTGACATCGCCAACGCGCGTCGACGCGGTTCG
This sequence comes from Alphaproteobacteria bacterium, assembly GCA_031403455.1. GTDB lineage: Bacteria > Pseudomonadota > Alphaproteobacteria > CACIAM-22H2 > CACIAM-22H2 > CAIOSQ01. The sequence continues at coordinate 1,635 of JANNTF010000957.1, forward strand.
TGTTTGGAACTATGTTTGGAACTCGAGGGCCAAGACGGTCCCGAACGGGCCCCTTCGCCGCATCGTGGCACCAATCATTTCCGCGGCTTGTCCTTCTTCGCCCCAACTCCGGAGCTGAAGGTCGTGAGTTCGAGTCTCGCCGGGCGCGCCAGATTTTTAAGGACATAGAGCGAGTCGTAGGCTCGCGGCTGGATCGCCGGGGAAGCGGTGGGGAGCGTGCAGCTTCTTCTTCGTGCGGTTCAGCTGTCGTCATTCGCTCAGCCAGTCCAAGCCGGGCGGGGGTGATGCAGGGAATGGCACACTGACCCCGATACTTCCTTCTACTTCCTTCTTCGCATCTACCGCCCTGCGCCGGCACGGAACGCGCCGACCCCGGAACGACTTTCCCCGGGCGACTTTACAATCGTGATGGGAAGCGTCGAGGTAATCGGGCGAGTCATCGACGGCGACACGCTCGCCGCCGGGCCGAAGCGAATCCGGCTCGACGGGATCGATGCACCGGAGATTGACCAGAGCTGTCACCAGGGAGTCGAGCGCGTCGACTGCGGGAGCCTTGCGGCGGAGAACCTCACGACCTTCCTCTCGGGACATCGCGTCACGTGCAGGTCTGACGCCGTCGATCGATACCAGCGCCCGGTGGCGACTTGCTTTCTCCGTAACGGCACGGACGTCAACCGTCATATGGTCGCGAGCGGGTGGGCCATCGCCTACGGCCGCTACTCGAATGCATACGTGGCGGACGAGGCCTACGCGCGCACCCGCCGCTTAGGCATTTGGGCGGGGTCGTTCGTGCAACCCGAGGATTGGCGCGCAGGCGCGCTGCCCCCCCCTAGCTCCGCCCGCCGGCCTTCTTGTCGTCCACAATCGGACTCGTTGATGACGATCAAACGCCGCGTGCACTTCTTGCGGCACGCTGAGCGCTGTAAGCTCGCGCCACGAATGGATAACTTCCTCGGATGGCGTCTCGCGCGATGCGAGCATGAACCACAGCGCGAATTCCTGCGTGGAAGGATCGGCCGATGCGAATTAAGGCGATGCCGATTGGCTCCTATGCTTGGTATCTGCGCCCATTCTTCTGGAACCAGCGGCGCAAATACGGCCAGGTGCTCGACGCCGCGCTGATGTGGGCGCGATCGCCGAAGCTGTTTCTGGGGGTGGCCGTTCTCTACGGGATGATCGATCGTCGCGGATCGCCGATTGAGCCGGCGCTGAGATCGCTGATCACGGTTCGCGTCTCGCAGATCAACTGGTGTGCCTTCTGCGTCGACATCAACTCGGCGACGCTGCTCAAGCGCGGCGCCAGCATGGAGAAGGTCGCGGCACTGGGAAGCTGGCGGACCAGCAACCTGTTCAGCGATCGCGAGCGCGCCGCACTCGACTACGCGGAAGTCATGACGCGCTCGGATACGCGCGTCGACGACAATCATTTTGAAGCGCTACGAAAGCATTTCGATGACAACGCCGTCATCGATTTGACCGCGCTGATCGCGTTTCAGAACATGTCGAGCAAGTTCAACAGCGCGCTCGCCGTCCCTCCTCAGGGATTCTGCCGCATTCCAGTGGCGATGGACCCAACGCCTTCTGCCGGAGCCGGGTCTGCACACGACGCGGGCACGACTCGGCAAGAGTAAACGGACAAGACCCCGGCCTCGTTTTCTGCCCGCTGGCATTTGTTCTACGAGATCGTCGATGAGATCCGAGCATCGCTATTCCAGCGCGGTGGCTGACGGCGGCGACTCGAGCCTCGTCCAGCCCTCGAACTGGAACGACGAGCATGTCCCGATCATGCCCGTCGCCGGCAAGACGGCGAACTACACGATCGTCGCCGGCGATCAGGGCACTATCCCGCAGAAAGCGATCCCAGAAAGCGATCCAGCGTGGGTTATTCAGGTTCTCGCCTCCGGTCGCGGGCCGCAATGGTGTATTAGGCCTGCCCGCGCCTGCCGCAGCATCCGCGTGCCGTTCAGGAGACACGATGCACCGATCTTCGACACGAAAGCTGCCCATGGGACGCCGCGCCATCCTGGCTGGCGTCTCGGCGCTCGCTGTTCCGGCGCTGGCGGCGGAGCTGCCGGCGATCCGCCTGGGCCTGGTTCAGTTCGGCACCGTGCAGTGGATCGCCGACGTGATCCGCCGCCACGGCCTCGATGCTGCGCACCGGTTCCGCCTGACGGCCGTTCCGCTCGCGAGCCCGGAGTCCGGACGGATCGCGATCATGGGTGGTCAGACGGAGATCGTGGTGCTGGACTGGCCGTTCGTGGCGGTGCAGCGCGGCAACGGCACGCGGCTGAGCTTCGCGCCGCTTTCCGCGGCAACGGGCGGCATCATGGTGAAGCCCGGGTCGGAAATCGGTTCGCTTGCGCATCTCAAGGGAAAGCGGTTGGGCGTCGCGGGCGGGCCGATCGACAAATCCTGGCTCGTCGTGCAGGCGGCGGCCCGTAGGCTGCACGCGCTCGATCTGATCACCGCGGCGCAGCTGTCCTACGGCGCGCCGCCGTTGCTCGAGGCCAAGCTGGTGCAGGGTGAGCTCGACGCCGTGCTGACGTACTGGAACTTCGCCGCCAGGCTGGAGGCCCAGGGCCATGTGCAGGCGATTTCGGTGGCCGAGTGCGCGGTGGCCCTGGGTCTGCCGCCGCGGCTGGGGCTAATCGGGTTCGTGTTCCGCGAGGAATGGGCCGCCGGCGCCGGCTCGGGCATCGACGGCTTCCTGGCCGCGGCGGCGGAGGCGCAACGAATCCTCGCCTCGTCGCGCGCGGAATGGGACGCGATCCGCCCGCTCATGGGCGCGCCCGACGATCTGCTGTTCGAGCGCCTGCGCGCGCGCTTCGTCGCCGGCGTCATGACGCCGGCGGACGATGCGGCGCAGGAGAAGAGCGCCGCCGCTCTGTTCGCGCTGCTGCGCCAGACCGGCGGCGCGCGCGCGACCGAGGGGCTGCAGCAACTGCCGGCCGGCGTTTTCTGGCGCGGCGTGCATGCAGGCGGTTGAGCGGCATACCGCCTGGAGCTTGGTTTATCGGCTGGTGAGTCTGGCCGCATTCCTGGCGATCTGGTTCCTGGTATCGCGGAACGCGGGTCCGCTGCTCCCGTCGCCATCGCAGGTCGCGTTCTTCCTGTGGCGCGAGGCGGCGGAAGGCGAACTGTCGCGCCAGATGGGCGCGACGCTCGCCCGGGTGCTGGCTGCCTTCATGCTGGCGATGATCGTCGGCACCGTGGGCGGCTATGCGATGGGGCGCTCGGCGCGGGCGAATGCGCTGGCCGATCCCTGGCTGGTGATCGCGCTGAACCTGCCGCTCCTAGTGATCGTCATCCTCGCCTACATCTGGATCGGGTTGAACGACACTGCCGCGGTGCTCGCGGTGGCGATGGCCAAGGCGCCGACCGTGATGGTCACGGTCCGCGAAGGGACGCGTGCGCTCGACACCAAGTTGGACGAGATGGCGCGGGTTTTCCGCCTGCCGTTCTGGCGCCGGATACGCGGGGTGATCCTGCCGCAGCTGGCGCCCTACCTCGCCGCATCCGGGCGCAGCGGATTGTCGATCACCTGGAAGATCGTCCTGGTGGTGGAACTGCTCGGCCGGCCGAATGGCGTGGGCTTCGCGCTCAACCTTGCCTTCCAGAATTTCAACGTGACCGCGATCATCGGCTACGGCTTGGCATTCGCCCTGGTCATGCTGCTCGTCGAAAGCCTGGTCCTGCATCCCCTGGAGCAGCGCGCGAATCGATGGCGGATTCATGCTTGAGGCCCTCATCAAAACCAAGCGTCTGCCGGGCGGCGACGTGCTGCTGCGCGATGTGGAACTGACGGCGAAGCCGGGCGAGATCGTGGCTCTCCTCGGCGCGTCCGGGACCGGCAAGACCACGAGCTTGCGCATCCTGCTGGGCCTCGATCGCGCCTTCGACGGCAAGGTTCGCTGCGCGGCCGAGCGGGTGGGCGCGATGTTCCAGGAACCGCTTCTGCTGCCGTGGTGCAGCGTCGCGGAGAATCTCAGGATCGTCGCGCGTGCCGGTGCCGCCATGCCGGACGTCGACGCGCTGTTGCGTGACGTGGGGCTGGAGGGAAGCGCCGCGCTCTTCCCGGCGCAACTCTCGCTGGGCATGGCGCGACGCGCGGCGCTGGCGCGGGCGCTCGCCATCGCGCCCGACCTGCTGATCCTGGATGAGCCCTTCGCGTCGCTCGACCGCGGCGCCGCTGCTGCGATGGCCGCCTGCCTCGACGGATATCGCCAGCGCGGGGTCGCGATCGTCATGGCCCTCCATGACATCGACCTCGCGACGTCGCTGGCGACGCGCATCGTCGTGCTGGCGGGGCGCCCCGCGGTCGTGGTCTACCGGGCCGAGCTGGCGAGCGCTGCGGATCGCGCGGCCGCGCGCGCCGATCTGAACGCGCGGTTTCCGCTTTCGGCAGATGCGGCGGCCCCTTCCGTCATGGACCTATCGAAGGAGAAGAGACGATGAAGTTTTCGACTGTGTTCGCCCGCTTGGTTGCGCTGGTCGGTTCGCTCACGGTGGCGGTCCGCCGGGCCAAGGATGGCGATGCGACGCCGGCATGGGGCAGCGCGCCGGCGATCCCGGCGGGGAAACCGCAAGGCGCGATCCCCACGCTCAAGATGCCCACGGCCAAAGGGTGGGAGCCGGGGCAGACGCCGATCGCCGCGCCCGGCCTTAAAGTGAACTGCTTTGCGCGCGGGCTGAAGCATCCGCGCTGGATCTACGTCCTGCCGAACGGCGACGTGCTGATCGCGGAGGCGAGCAGCGTGCCGGGACCCGTGAAGTCCGTCTTCGGCTATGCGATGCGCACCACCTTGGAGCGCGCCGCGGCCATCGTGCCCAGCGCCAACCGGATCACGCTGCTGCGCGACGCCGATGGCGACGGGATCGCCGAGATCCAGGAGATTTTCATGGAGGGGCTGAACCAGCCCTTCGGCATGGCGCTGGTGGGCGACAGCTTCTACGTCGGCAATACCGACGGCGTGATGGCGTTTCCCTACGCGCCCGCCGCGCGCCGTATCGACGCGCCCGGCCGTCGGATCAGCAGTTTCAAGCCGGGCGGCCATTGGACGCGCAGCCTGCTGCCGAGTCCCGACGGAACGAAGCTCTACGCCGGGGTCGGCTCGCTCACCAACATCGCCGACGATGGGATGGAAGCCGAGGAAGGTCGCGCCGCGATCTGGGAACTGGACCTGAAGAGCGGCAAGAACCGCATCTACGCCGCGGGACTGCGCAATGCCGTCGGCATCGCCTGGGAACCGCGCACCGGTGTGCTCTGGACTGTCGTGAACGAGCGCGACGGGCTGGGCGACGAGACTCCCCCGGATTACCTGACCTCGGTGCGCGACGGCGGCTTCTACGGCTGGCCTTACTGCTATTGGGGCCAGACGGTCGATGACCGGGTGCCGCAGGACGCCGTCGCGGTGGCCCGCGCGCTGACGCCGGACTACGCGCTGGGCGGTCATACCGCCTCACTCGGCCTGTGCTGGGTGCCCGCCGGCACGCTGCCGGGTTTCCCCGAGGGCATGGCGATCGGGCAGCACGGCTCGTGGAACCGCAGCAAGCTCAGCGGCTACAAGCTGGTGTTCATTCCGTTCGAGAACGGGCGTCCATCAGGTCCACCGCGCGACATCCTCTCCGGCTTCCTGGCTCCGGACGAGAAGGTCTCGTACGGCCGGCCGGTCGGCGTGACGCTCGGGCCCGACGGCTCCCTGCTGATGGCGGACGATGTGGGCGATGTGATCTGGCGCGTGACCGGCGCCTAGCCGCTCGAGCGCCGGATCGAGTGATATACGCGGCGTCTGATCGTCGGCGGCCGTGCGAATCTTTCGTCAGCTAGACTCCCCGGCATCCGAACCGCTGCCGCTGATCAGCCCGGGTCGCCGACCTGGTCGTCGCCGGGTTGGCGTGGCGCGAGCAGCGTGAACGAGGCGCGGTCGGTCTTGACGTCGAGGAGCGGCGTGCCGTCCGGGCAGTCGAGGGCTGCCGCTCTGCGCTTCGTCGCCGCCGCTGGCGCTGGCTTCGGCGCGTTAGGCGCCGCGTTCAGTCCAGCTTCGGCGAGTGTCCCTGTCATCGCAGTCCGCACGCGACCGGCATCGGTGGCCCGCGTCGCTCGCCATGTCGCGACGAACTCATTGATGTGCGGCCACGTCGGCATGCACCCCCGTGGGCATCTCTTTCCCCTGTTTTTCAGCGCCATAGGCGGGATTCTGCCGGAGCCCCAGTTCGGGGCTTATTCACAATCGAGCAGCGATCCAGTCCTAGGAACTCAGAGCAACGGCAGGGCAACGCCACCCTGCCGTGCTCCAACACATGCGTTCCGATAAGCCTCTTACTCTGCCGCTCTCGCGGGTTGGGCGGCCTGGATCATTGCAACGAGTTCGTCGACCGTGCGCGACTTGATCAGGCCTCCGTCGGTCATGCGCTGCATCGCGTCGTCATGGGCGACACGCGTCGAGGACGCGCAGCCATCGCTGACCAGCGTGGTGAAGAATCCGCGATCGGCGGCCGTGCGCGCGGTCATCTCGACGCAGCCTTCGGTCACCACCCCCGTGAACAGCAACCGGTCGCGGCCCAGGTTGCGGAGCACCTGGTCGAGCGCGGTCGAGTTGAAGGCGCCCGCACTGGTCTTGTCGATGATGATCTCGTCGCCCTGCGGTGCCACCTCCGGCAGGAACTCCAGATCGTACGCGTTTGCGAACCGGGCCTTGGTCTCGCGTGCGAGGGCGCGCGCGCCGTCGCGGTGATTGGCGGTCAGGTACTTCACGCGAATGTGGATCAATTCGATGCCGGCACCACGGCAGGCATCCTGAAGCTTGCGCACGCGCGGCAGGATCTCGGCCGTGAAATCCCAGCGTTCTTGCAGGAGCCCGGGCTTTCCCTTCTCCTTCGCGAGCCGGCCCATCAAGCCGTCGGGATGGGCACAGCTGTGTTGCAGGTCGACCACGACGAGCGCGGTCCGCGAAGGATCGAAAGGCAATTCCTTCGGGGTCGGGACGAGCTGGTAGTACGGGTCGTATGCCATCGAGATCCTCCGTTCAGTGGCGTTGTTGACCATGGCCGGACCATCGATCGGCCGCGGTTTCGTGATGGTGGCACGCGACGAGATGGTCGGACGAAACATTTGTGAGCTTGGGCCGCGCTTCCCGACAGAGCGGTGTCGCAAGGGGGCAGCGGGTGTGGAAATGACAGCCGGACGGTGGGCTCAGCGCCGAGGGCGGCTCGCCCATGATGGCAACCGCGGACGATCGACTGGCCGGATCGGGCCTGGGCGCTGCGCGCAGAAGGCCCTGGGTATACGGATGTCGGGGCGACGCGAAGATGTCGCGCCGCGACGCGATCTCGACGATCCGGCCAAGATACATCACGCCGACGCGCGTACTGACATAGCGCACGACGCTCAGATCGTGAGCGATGAACAGCATGGTGAGATCGAACCGGTCGCGCAGGTCGAGCAGCAGGTTCATGATCTGCGCCTGGATCGAGACGTCGACGGCGGAGACCGGCTCGTCGGCGACGATGAAGGCGGGTTTGACGGAGAGCGCGCGCGCGATCCCGATACGCTGGCGCTGACCGCCGCTGAAATCACGCGGGTAGCGGTCCGCATGGCCGGCGTTCAGACCCACGAGCTCGAGCAGCTCGATCACCCGATCATCGATCTCGGATGTCGGGTAAACGCGATGGAAGCGCAACGACTCCGCCAGCGTGTCGCGTACCGTCATGCGCGGATTGAGCGACGAATACGGGTCCTGGAAGATCATCTGCAGATGGCGCCGCGCTTCGCGCATCCGCGTCTTCGAGAAATTCATGAGGTCGTCGCCGCGGAACAGGATTTGACCTTCGGTCGGCTCGACGAGCCGGAGCAGCGCCCTTCCGAGCGTTGTCTTTCCCGATCCGGATTCCCCGACGAGACCGACGATCTCTCCCTGATGGATAGCGAGCGAAACCTCGTCCACGGCAAACAGCTTTTGGCTCTTCGCGCCGGTCAGCCGACGGAAGAACGCTCCGGCGGGCGAAAACACCTTGGAGAGATTTCGAACTTCCAGAAGGGGGCGCGCGGGCCCGTTCGGTGGCGGTCCAGCTTCTGGATTCATGCCGCGTCACCGGCCGCCATGAAGCCGCGCTCCGGCCGCTCGTTCGCCCAGATATTTCCGGAGCGGGTGAGCAATTCGTGGCGGATGCAGGCCGTGAAGTGGTTCGGCTTGACCTCGCGCAGCGGAAACTCGCCCGTGCGGCACGAATCGTCGGCAAGGGGGCAGCGCGGATGGAAACGACACCCGTCGGGGGGATCGGCGAGGTCTGGCGGGCTGCCCGCGATCGGACGGATCCGCGTGATCGTGTCTTGGACATCGATGGTCGGCACGCAGCTCAGC
>JANNTF010000958.1:0-3314 GCA_031403455.1 Alphaproteobacteria bacterium
CGCCCATGCGCCCGTCGACCTTGCTCTACACACTGCTGCTCGTTGTCTTTGGTTTAGCCACGTCTGGCTGTGAAACGAATCCGGACTTCCCGACGCCAGCGCGCCGGCGGCCGCGGCGAGCGCGCCGATCAGGCTGTAGCGCGCGAACATGCTCGTGCGGTCGCGATCAGCAACCGCCCGCGACAGGACCGCGTGCTCGAGCGGCGCGAAGACGCTCGAGCTGCCCACCGACGGATTGATGGTGCCCATGAAGGCGACGAGCAGAATTGCCGCGAAGCTCTCCGACACCGAAATCGCCAGGCCAGTCGCCATCATCAACCCCGACGCGGCGATCAGCAGGCGACGCCGCGGCGCGCGCCCGCCGAGGATTCCGACGCCCAGCGTCATCAGGGCCGAGCCGAGGAGCGCGGTCGTCGCGACGACACCGATCTCGAATGCATCGAGCCCGATCTTCGTAAGGTAGACGGGCAGCAGGATGGCAGCGAACCCGTCGCCGAAATCGCGCATTGCGCGTGCCGCGTAGAGAGGGTGCAACGCGGCGCCGGACGACGGCGCATCGTGCTCGGTCAGCCCCTGCGGCGTGGTCACCTCGCCGCTATGGGTCGCGCGGGATCGTCCGCCTCACCCATCTCAGACCTCGCGCGGATCCAGCCCGATATGCACCAGCGTCTCACCCGTCCCGATCATCGGGCCGGGATGGATCGCCAGCACGATCCCGCCTTTCGGGGCGCGCGCATCGCCATTCGGTCGACCGTGCAGATCGAAGAACTGACCGAGCACCGTACCCGGCTCGATGCGCTCGCCGCACGCGACGCTCCTCTGGAACAGCCCACCCTTGGTCGCGTGAACCCAGGCGAAATTGGAGAAGTAGTTGAGCTTGCCGTAGTCGTGTGGCTTGCCTTTGACCATGCCGAGCGCACGCAGCACGTTCATCAGCCGCTCCGCGCCGTCCTTCACCGCCTCGGGCGTGAAAGCCGGTCCCTTGCCGCCGCACTCGACGATCAGCGCGGCGATGCCATCGGCCGCCGCCGTCATCATCGCCGAACCCGCGAGGATGGTCGGCGGCGCGGGCAAAGTACTGGAATAGCCGAAGGCACGCGCGAGCTTCTCGGATTCCGCGCCCACCTTGCCGCCGACCGCGGCGAACAACGCCCAGCGCACGTCCTCGGTCATCGCCGTATGGAAATCGACGAGATGCGTCGCCTGTCGCTTCAGCGGCGCATAGATCGCGTGCGCCATCTGCTGCGTCAGCGTTCCGTTGGCGTCACCAGGGAAGTTGCGGTTGAGATCGCCGCCCGCGAAGCCCTCGAACGGACTCATGCGCTGGCCCTTCTGGAAGGCCGTGATGTTGAGCACCGGCAGCGCCACCACGCTTCCCTGCAGCGCCGCCGGTCGCAGCCGCGCGAGCAATTCGTGGATGATGAAGGTGCCGCAATACTCGTTGCCATGCACGCAGCCGTTCAGCCACAGGACAGGGCCGGGCTGCTTGCCGCGCAGGATGACGACCGGAATCTCCATCGCGCTGCCGTCCGGCAGCGTGCCGATCCGCAGCATGCCGGTCTTCCTGCCGACGCTCCTGGCGCTCGCGGAGCCAATCTTGATCTCTGCCATGATGCTTACTCCACCCCTCGGGTTTCAGGTCGCGGATCGAGTCCGATATGGACGAGGATGTCGCCCTGCGGCAGCAACGGTCCGGGATTGACGGCGAGTACCACACCGCTGGCGGCCGCCCGCTCCGTCGCCACCTTCTCGCCATGGGTGTTGTACATCGCACCGATGACGGCGCCCTTCTTGATCGACTGTCCGCAGCGCACCGCCGGCTTGAACAACCCGCCATGCGCCGATTTGCACCACGCGAAATTGCTCAGCAGCGTCAGCTTGCCGTGATCGACCAGCTTCTCCTCGAGCATGCCGAGCTGGCGAGCGACGTTGCGCAGGCGCGCGGCGCCCTCCTCCACCGTTGCCGGCGAGAAGGCGGCGCCGATGCCTCCGGCTTCGACGATCAGCGTCGGGATCCCCGCCGCCCCGGCCGTCATCATCGCGCTGCCGGTGAGTGTTCCCGGCGGGGTCGGCAGGCACGGCGAATAGCCGAAGGCCCGCGCCATGCCGAGTCCCTCGGTGCGCACCTTGCCATCATGTCCGGCGATCAGGGACCAGTGCGTGTCCGATGTCAGCGCCGTATGAAAATCGACGAGGTGCGTTGCGTAACGCTTCAGCTCGGTCCAGACGACGTGACCGATCTGGTCGGTGAGTCCACCCGCCGCATTGCCGGGGAAGCAGCGATTCAGGTCGCCGACGTTATAGCCCTCGAACGGGCTCATGCGCTGGTTGCGCTGCGATGCGGTGAGATTGAGGAACGGCAGCGCCACCACGCTGCCGCGCAGCTTCGCCGGCTCGAGCGCGCGCAGGAAGGTTTGAATGATGTACGCCCCGCAATACTCGTTGCCATGCACGCAACCGTGCAGCCAGAGCACCGGCCCATCGGCCGCGCCCTGAATGATGGTCACGGGTATGGCCATGGGCTGGCCGTCCGGCAGATCAGCCACCCGGAGCATCCCGTCGACGCGCTGCGATGGCTCGCCGCGCGCGCTTCCGATCTCGATCGTTTTCATGGTTCCCCCGTTATCCGACTCACAGGCGCATCACCTTGCGCAAACCCACCAGGCGCTCGATCGCCAGCCCGAGCGCGATGATCATCAGCATCTGAACCGTCGTGATCGCCGCGATCACCGGCGAGCTGTCCCAGAGCATGAACGTGAAGATCTCGATCGGCAGCGTCGTCTTCCCCGGGCTCGACAGGAAGAGCGAGATATAGACGTCGCCGAACGACACGATGAAGGCGAAGAGCAGCGCGGAGACGAGGCCCGGCGCGACCAGCGGAATCGTGATCTCCCAGAGGATGCGCCAGCGCGACGCCCCGAGCGTCCACGCGGCGAGCTCCAGCTGATCGTCGACACCTTCGAGGCTCGCGATGATGCCGGCAACCGTGAAGGGCAGGCAGATCATCACATGCCCGATCAGCAGCAGCGCCGCCTCGGGCAGCGCGATCTGGGTCAACAGGAGGAGCAGCGCCAGGCTGATCAGGATGTGCGGGATCATCATCGGCATCAGCGCGAAGGCCTGACCCAGCGCGCGCCACTTGCCGAGGAAGCGCACGATGCCATAGGCCGTCACGAGCCCGATCGCCGTCGCCGCGATCGCCGCGACCAACCCAAGCTGCAGGCTGAACTTGAACGCGTTGACGAAACCGTCGCTGCCGGCGAAATCGCGATACCAGCGCAGCGACAGGCCACCGGTCGGCAGCGCATTCGATT
>JANNTF010000959.1:0-5706 GCA_031403455.1 Alphaproteobacteria bacterium
GGTGACCTACAGATCGACGACGGCGGATTACCGCCCGGGAGCGGAAGTCGAGCGTCCGCTGTCGTGGCGCGATCTCAATGATCAGAAGCTGCGTCTGGGTGGGCATCAAGGGCATCTCGGCGATGCCCCTGATGACGATGCCGGTCTGGTTCCTCAGCCGCCGACCGACCGACGCATCCAACGCGTGGTGCTGCCGGACGCGAGCGCAAAGCCGCGCTGATGAATTCGATTGCGATCTCCGGTAGGCTGCGCGGCATCGTCCTGATCGGCGCACTGCTGTTCGTCGCCGGCTGCACTTCGTTCTCAGGGGATGGCGGGTTCGGCGCGGTCGAGTCGGCCGCCAAGCAGCATATCGGCAAGGATCTGAAATGGGTCCGCTCGGCGGAAGACGAGAAGCTCGTGACCGAGCGCGTCGACGAATTGCTGAAGGCGCCGCTGTCCTCCGATTCCGCGGTGCAGCGCGCGCCGCTCAACAATCGCGGTCTGCAGGCCGCCTATAACGAGCTCGGCATCGCGGAGGCGGATCTCGTGCAGGCCGGTCGGCTGCCCAATCCGCGTTTCACGTTCGAACGGCTGGTGCAGCCGGGCCGCATCCTCAGCATCGAGCGCACATTGAGCTTCAATATTCTGAGCATCCTCACGATGCCGATCGCCTACGACATCGAGAAGCGGCGCTTCGAGCAGGCGCAGCTGCGCGCCGCCGCGGAAGTGCTGCGTCTGGCCGCCGAGACGCGGCGCGCCTACTACGCCGCCGTCGCCTCGCAGCAGACTCTGCGTTACGCCGAGCAGGTGCTGGAGGCCGCCGAGGCCAGTGCCCAGCTCGCGCGGCGCCTGCGCCAGGCCGGCAATTTCAGCCGGCTGGCGGCGACGCGCGAGAAGCTGTTCTACGCCAATGTGACGGTGCAGCTCGCACGCGCGCGTCTCGCGGCATCGGGCGATCGCGAGCGCCTCGCGCGGCTGCTCGGAGTCTGGGGCGACAGACTGGCCTTCCAGCTCCCCGACCGGCTGCCAGCGCTGCCGGACGCGCCCCGCGACCTGCCGGAGGTCGAGCAGACCGCGATGGCGCAGCGCTTCGACATCCGTATGGGGCAGCGTGAGATCGAAGGCCTCGCGACGTCGCTTGGCCTCACCCGCACGACCGGCTTCATCAACGTGCTCGAGGTCGGCTATCGCCGCAACTCGGCCAGCGGCGAGCCGCGCCAGACCGGCTACGAGATCGAGATCACGATCCCGATCTTCGATTTCGGCGACGCCAAGATGGTCAAGGCCGAGGAGATCTATCGCCAGGCGGCGAACCGGCTGGCGGAGACGGCGGTGAATGCGCGCTCGCATATCCGTGACAGCTACGCGGCGTACCGCACGAATTTCGATGTGGCGCGCCATTTCGAGACCGAGATCGTGCCGGTGGTGAACGCGATCTCGGAAGAGCATCTGCTGCGCTACAACGGCATGCTCATCGGCACGTTCGAGCTTCTGAATGACGCGCGCGAGCAGATCCAGAGCGTGATGGCCGCGATCGACGCGCGGCGCGAGTTCTGGATCGCGGATGCCGAACTCGACGCCGCGATGACCGCCGGCGGCGAGAGCGGCACGCGCCGCACCATCCCGCGCTCGTCGCTGCCGGCCGCCGGCGGTTCGCCGCATTGATGGCAAAGGAGGACCACGACATGGTGTCCCGTCGAACGCTGCTCCGCGCCTCGGCCGTCGGTCTCGTCGCCGCGCATGCCGTCGGCCGATCCGACGCCGCATCGCTGCCGGAGGCCCCGATCCAGACCTCACCGCGGACCCAGCCGCCGCTGATGCCCAAGTCGGGACGCTCGTACAACCCGGTCGTCACGCTGAATGGCTGGACGCTGCCATGGCGCGAGCGCAATGGCTGGAAGGAGTTCCACCTGATCGCCGAGCCCGTGGTGCGCGAGATGGCGCCGGGCATGAAGGCGCATCTCTGGGGCTATAACGGCTCCAGCCCCGGGCCGACGATCGAATGCGTCGAGGGCGACAAGGTCCGCATCTTCGTCACCAACCATCTGCCCGAGCACACGACCATCCACTGGCACGGCATTCTGCTGCCCAATGGCATGGACGGCGTCGGCGGGCTCAACCAGCCGCAGATCAAGCCGCGGGAGACCTTCGTCTACGAATTCGTGATGAAGAAGAGCGGGACCTTCATGTACCACCCGCACGCAGACGAGATGGTGCAGATGGCGATGGGGCTGATGGGGTTCCTGGTCGTGCATCCCCGCGATCCAAGCGCGTATCGGGTCGACCGGGATTTCGCGTTCCTGCTCAACGCCTACGATATCGATCCGGGGGCGTACACGCCGAAGATCATGACGATGCTCGATTTCAATCTATGGTCCTGGAACAGCCGCATCTTTCCCGGGATCGATCCGCTGGTCGTGCGGCGGGGAGATCGCGTGCGCATAGGGGTCGGCAATCTCACCATGACCAACCATCCCATCCATCTGCACGGTTATGACTTCCGAATCACCTGCACCGATGGTGGTTGGGTGCCGGCGAGCGCGCAGTGGCCCGAGGTGACGATCGATATCCCGGTCGGCGCGATGCGGGCCTTCGAGTTCGTCGCCGACGAGCCAGGCGACTGGGCGCTCCACTGCCACAAATCGCACCACACCATGAATGCGATGGGGCATGACGTGCCGACGATGATCGGAGTCGATCATCACGGGATCGTGAAGCGCGTGGTGAAGCTCGTGCCCGAATACATGGTGATGGTTGAACGCGGCATGGGCGAGATGGAAATGGCGCTGCCCGAGTACACGGTGCCGATGATGACCGGCACCGGGCCGTTCGGACCGATCGAGATGGGCGGCATGTTCACGGTCATGAAGGTGCGTGAAGGCATCGCGCGCGGCGATTATCGCGACCCGAGGTGGCACAAGCACCCACCCGGCACGGTGGCCCGCAAGGCCTGATCATCATCCGATGGAGCAAGACATGACATGCAGAGTAGTTGTGCTCGCCACCGCCGCGGCAATGGCCGTCGCAGGCTCGGGCATCGCCGAAACGCGGATGAGTTCCGGACACCTACTCGCCGATGCCGGGCACGCACACGGCACGCCCTTCGGCAAGGCCGGGGATCCGAAGAAGGTCACGCGCACGATCGAGCTGAAGATGACGAATCAGATGCGGTTCGAACCGCCGGAGATCCGGGTTCGCCGCAACGAGACGGTGCGTCTGGTCGTCGTCAATGCCGGTCAGATCAAGCACGAGATCCAGCTCGGCGACCGGAAATCGATCACCGCGCACATCGAAGAGATGAAGAAAAACCCGGAAATGGAACATGACGACGATCACGCCAAGACGATCACGGCGGGCGGTCGCGAAGAAATCGTCTGGCAGTTCACGCAGATGGGCAACTTCGTCTACGGGTGCCTCATTCCCGGTCACTATCAGCAGGGCATGCATGGGCGAATCATCGTCAATCCCTGAACCACGGAGGTCATCATGAAGAAGCCCTTCATCACGGCGTTGCTGGCCACAGCGGCACTCGCCTTGCTTCCACTGTCCAGCGCCGTCGCGGGCAGCGGCGTAGTTCTCGAACTCGCTCAGGCCGCGCCGATGGCGGATGGCGAGGTGCGGCGAATCGACAAGGAGCAGGGCAAGGTGACCTTGCGTCACGGGCCAATTCCGAGCCTCGACATGGGCGCGATGTCGATGGTGTTTCGCGTGAAGGATCCGGTGATGCTGGACCGGATGACGGTCGGCCAGAAGATTCGCTTCGAAGCCGCGAAGGTCGACGGGCAGCTGACCGTCCTACGCTACGAGCCGATGCCATGAGCCCGAAACTTCGAGGCGCGGTCGTCGCGATCGCCGGCCTCGCGATCGGCGCCGGCGCCTTCGCGACATCGCCCTATGCCGGCATGGCCGAGCGCGCGATCAAGGCCCTGTCAGCCGAGCAGATCGCCGATCTGAATGCTGGACGTGGCATGGGGCTGGCGCTCGCGGCCGAGCTCAATGGCTGGCCCGGTCCGTTGCACGTGCTCGAACTCGCCGATCGATTGGCGCTGACACCGGACCAGCGCGCGCGCACGCAGGCGCTGTTTGGTCACATGCAATCCCAGGCGCGCGCGATCGGCGAGCGCCTGATCGGCGAGGAAGCCGCGCTCGATCAAGGCTTTCGTGATCGCACGATCGCCGCCACCATCGTCGACGACCGCCTCCGCCGCATCGGCGCGCTGCAGGGCGAATTGCGCGCCGTCCATTTGCGGACACATCTGGACCAGGCGGAAATCCTGACGTCCGATCAGATCGGCGCGTACAATCGGTTGCGCGGTTACGCATCGGACGCAGACGGGACAAGATCTCCGCAGCCGGCGCCGAGCGGCAGCCAGCATCGACATGGGGTGCACTGAGCCGCCCCGATCGGAGAGGGCATGTCGCTTGATCTCATCGCCACGCGCCCGCGCGACGCGCTCGAACACGCGGCGCATCTGCTGGTCGTCGAGGACGATTCGGAGATGCGCCAGCTGGTGGCGAAATTCCTGCGGCATAACGGCTTTCGTGTCACCGGCGCGCGCGACGGCCGCGAGATGTGGGAGACGGTCGGCAATGCGCCCGTCGATCTCGTGATCCTCGACATCATGCTACCGGGACAATCTGGACTCGACCTCTGCCGAGCGCTCCGCGCGCGCTCGGCGATTCCCATCATCATGGTCACGGCGCGCGGCGAGGAGACCGATCGGATCCTCGGACTCGAACTCGGCGCCGACGACTATCTCGCAAAACCCTTCAATCGTCGTGAGCTGCTCGCGCGCATACGGGCCGTGCTGCGGCGAGCGAACGCGCCGGTCGCCACCGACAGCGCGACGTCCGGCACGCGGCTTGGATTCGGCGGCTGGATCCTCGACACGCGGCGCCGCGAACTCGCCGCGCCGGACGGCAGCGCAGTCGAACTCTCCGGCGGCGAGTACGATGTGCTGCTCGCGTTCCTCGAACATCCGCAGCGCGTGCTGAGCCGCGACCAACTCCTCGACCTCTCGCGCAATCGCATCGTGACCGGTCTGGACCGTTCGATGGACGTCATGGTGAGTCGGCTGCGGCGCAAGATCGAGCCCGACGCCGAGAGTCCCGACATGATCAAGACAGTGCGCGGCGCCGGCTACATGTTCATTCCGGCGGTGAAACGGTCGTGAGGCGCCTCATACCGGACACGCTCGCCGGGCGGACGATCGTGGTGCTGCTGGCCGGCCTCGTCGCATTCCACATCTTCAGCATCTGGATCTATCAGATCGGCACCGAGAGCCTGGTCGGTGCGACGCGTGAACGTAATCTCGTCGAACGGCTGGAGGCGGCCAAACACGCGACTGCCGAGCTGCCGGCGGCGGAGCGCGACCGCGCCGTGCACGCGCTGTCGAGCGCGAGCCTCGATGTGCATTGGAGCGAGGCGACGGCCGTGCGTCCCGCGGCGGGGAACAACGCGCGCATAGAGGAACTCAGGCGACGGCTGCTCGCCGCTATTCCCGAGTTACGCGAAGACCAGCTGCGTCTCGGCTATGCCGACGAGGGCATGGCGCGCGACGGTGAACAACCGAGCCCACACATGATCATGGGCGCGCTGCAGCTCGGTGACGGTTCGTGGATCAGCTTCAGCGCGGCGCTGTTCCGTCCGATCGAGCATCCCGATCTCTCGATCCTGGTCTCGACCACGGCGATGGCGCTCGGCATCGTCCTGATCTCGGTGCT
>JANNTF010000960.1:0-2069 GCA_031403455.1 Alphaproteobacteria bacterium
CGATATGTCCCATCTCGCCGGTGAGCAGCGCGGCGGTCACCTGTCCCGCCGGTCCGGGATCGAGGGCGAGGACGCGCTCGACCAGGGCGGTGCGTGCGCTGACCAGCCAGAGTCGCCACGCACCTACATCGTCGCGCGATAATACCCTCAAGGCCCCACGCACCGATCCGACACCGCCGATCCGCTCGAACCACGCCCAGCGTGCGAAATCATACCCACCCGGCACCACCGGTTCCGGCGGCGGCACCAGCTGCGCGCGCACGGCGATGCGTTCTCCCGTGATCGGTGCCGCCGTACCCTCGCGTAGCTTGATGCGGACACGTGCGGGCGTGTGCGCGGGCGCGAGTCCCGGCAGGCTCACCTGATCGAGAATGAGGCGTCGGCCCTCGGCGCGTACCTCGACCGCGATCACGCGCCCGCTGAGTTCCGCGGGCCCCCAGCGCCCGGCCAGTACGGGCGCCGCGACGCGTGCCGACCGTAACTGGGCGACGCTGAACCCGAGCGCGATCAACGCGACCACCAGCGCAAGCCCCGCACCGAGCGGCCAACGGCGCAGGCCGAGGGCCATCAAGCCGGCCAAGAGTGTGACGACCGGTCCGCTCAACGCATGAGGCTCGGTCGGATGGATGAAATAGAGCACCACGCCGATGGCGAGCATGACCGGCAGCCACAGGATCAGCCGCTGTTGCTCGGCCGCAAGCCACGCAAAGCCCCGGCCAGACCTGCGCCCATTCGCATGTGCGCCAGCCCCCGGGTCGTGGACAAAGCCACGAACCGCCGTCACAGACATGCGTTGGACTCCCCCGAGGCGAACGGCACGTGCTACCTCGTCGCCAGCCTAGCGGCCCGATTTCCCCCTCTCAAATCGCATCTTGGATTACGACATGAGCGCTCCGATCTGCCGTTTTGCACCCTCGCCCACCGGCTTTCTCCACATCGGCGGCGCGCGCACGGCGTTGTTCAACTGGCTCTTCGCGCGACACCATGGTGGTCAGTTCCTGCTTCGCATCGAAGACACGGATCGGCAGCGCTCGACACCGCAGGCCGTGGACGCGATTCTCGGCGGGCTCGAATGGCTCGGGCTCGCGTGGGACGGCGATGTCGTCCATCAATTCGCGCGCGCGGCGCGCCACGCCGACGTCGCGCACGAGCTGCTACGGCAGGGCAAGGCGTATCGCTGTTACTGCACCGCGGAGGAACTCGAGGAGATGCGCAGCAAGGCGCGCGCCGAGGGCCGCCCACCGCGCTACGACGGCCGCTGGCGCGATCGCGACCCAGGGGATGCGCCGTCGTCCGGCGTACGCCCCTCGATCCGAATCAAGGCGCCGCAAGCGGGCGAGACCGTCATCCACGATCGTGTGCAGGGCGACGTGGTGATCAAGAACGACCAGCTGGACGACATGATCCTGCTGCGCGGCGACGGGACGCCGGTCTACATGCTCTCGGTCGTCGTCGATGATTTCGACATGAAGATCACGCATGTGATCCGAGGGGATGATCATCTCAACAACGCGGCGCGCCAGATGATGGTGATCGAGGCGATGGGCTGGCCGGTGCCGAGCTACGCCCATATCCCGTTGATCCACGGCGGCGACGGCGCCAAACTCTCCAAACGGCATGGCGCTCTCGCTGTCGAGGCGTATCGCGACATGGGCTATCTGCCGGAGGCGATGCGCAACTATCTGCTGCGGCTCGGCTGGGGCCATGGCGACCACGAGATCATTTCGACCGCTCAGGCCATCGCATGGTTCGACCTCGAAGCGGTCGGCCGTGCCGCCTCCCGTTTCGACTTCGCGAAGCTCGGGAATCTCAATGGTCTGTACATCCGGCAGCGCAACGACGATTCGCTCACCGAGCTCGTCCTGACGCATCTCGGGCGCGCGCCTGACAGACCACTCAGCGCAGTCGCGCGCGCGCGCATTCGCGCCGGCATGACGGGCCTGAAGCAGCGCGCCAAGACGATCGTCGAACTGGCCGAGAGCGCCGAGTTTTACTGTCATGAGCGTCCGATCCCGCTCCGTGAACCGGCACACAAGCTGCTCACGGCGACGAGCAAGCCATTTCTTGCT
>JANNTF010000961.1:0-1825 GCA_031403455.1 Alphaproteobacteria bacterium
GCATGGATCACGCTGCCGCTGATGCTGCCGGCGATCCTGGTCACGGCGGCCTTCCGGCTGATCGTCGCGTTCAAGGTCTTCGACGAGGTCTATCTGCTCACCTCCGGCGGGCCCGGCACCTCGACCGAGGTCATGAGCTTCACGATCTACCAGCGCTTCTTCGCCGAGAACCGCGCCGGCTATGGCGCCGCGATGTCGGTGAGCGCGATCTTCATCGTCTGCCTGCTGCTGTCGCTCGCCCTGACGGCGCGGCGGCGCGCGGGGTCGGCGACGTGAGTCGCGTTCGCCTGCGCGGCGTGGCGCTGCATGTCGCCCTGATCGCGATGGCACTGGCGGTCCTCGTGCCCTTCGTCTGGGTGATCGCCGCGGGGTTTCGTACGCAGATCTCGCTGCTCACCGGCGAGTTCTTCTTCTCGCCGACCCTGGCCGCATTCCAGGACGTGCTGTTCTCGAAATCCTCCGACTTCATCCTCAATTTCCGCAACTCCGTGATCGTCGGAGTCGCGAGCACGGCGATCTGCCTCGTGGTGGCGACGCTCGCCGCGTGGTCGCTCCACCGAATGCGCTGGCCGAGCTGGGTCGTGCACCTCTTCCTCGCCTGGGCGCTGGTCTTCCACATGATCCCGGCGATCACGATGTCCGGCGGCTGGTTCGCGATGTTTCGCGCGATCGGGCTCGACAATACCTTCACCGCGATCGTGCTCGCGCACGTGACGCTGAACCTGCCGATGGCGATCTGGTTGATGAGCGTGTTCGTGCGCGAAGTACCCGACGAGCTGGTGCAGGCCGCGCTCATCGATGGCGCCTCCACGCCGACGATCCTCTGGCGCATCGTCACGCCCTTGGTCGCGCCCGGGCTCGCGGCCACCGGCGTGCTCTCCTTCGTCTTCAGCTGGAACGAGTTCGCCGTCGCGCTCACGCTGTCGTTGAAGCAGACCGCGACCGTGCCCGTCGCGATCGCGAAATTCGCGCAGGAATTCGACATCCAGTTCACGCAGATGGCCGCGAGCGCGGCGCTGTCGATCATCCCCGCGATCGTGCTGCTGTTCGTCGGACAGCGCTTCATCGTCAAGGGCCTCACCGCCGGCGCGGTGAAATGAACCATCGTCCTGGAGAGAGAAGATGAAAACCGTGCTCGTCCTGTTCGACTCGCTGAACCGGCATCTCCTCGGCGCCTATGGCGGCACGCGCATCAAGACGCCGAATTTCGATCGGCTGGCGCGGCACACGATGACCTTCGAGAAGCACTACACCGGCAGCCTGCCCTGCATGCCCGCGCGCCGGGACATGCAGACCGGGCGGCTGTCGTTCCTGCATCGCAGCTGGGGGCCGCTGGAGCCGTTCGACAATTCCTTCCCGGAGATCCTGTTCAAGAACGGCGTCTACAGCCATCTCGTCACCGATCACTATCACTACTGGGAAGATGGCGGGATGACCTATCACAACCGCTACGATTCCTATGAGTTCATCCGCGGTCAGGAGGGCGACGCGTGGAAGGCGATGGTGCAGCCGCCTTGGGAACGCTTGCGCGAGAAATATCACGAGCGGCAATTCGCGACCGGCGCGCGCGATTATTTCCGCAAGAACATCGTCAATCGCGAGTTCATCGTCGAGGAGAAGGATTTCCCCTCCGTGCAATGCTTCGCGCATGGTCGCGACTTCCTCGACCGCAACCGCGACGCCGACAACTGGCTGCTGCAGATCGAGACCTTCGATCCGCACGAGCCTTTCCATGCGCCGATGCGGTTTCGCAACATGCATGCGACGGGCTGGAACGGCCCGGTGCGCGACTGGCCGCGCTACGGCAAGGTCGACGAGCTGCCGG
>JANNTF010000962.1:0-1337 GCA_031403455.1 Alphaproteobacteria bacterium
GTCATCGGGATCTGCGCGTTCGCGCTTCCCGCGACCGCCGAGAAGCCGCCCTGGGCCGGCAATGGCAAGGGCAAGGACGCGCAAGCCGGCGGCGGGCCGCCGGGAGGACATGCCAAGCAGCGCGGCAAGTCCGCCAGCGGCGCACCCAGGATCGCCGTCTCCGTGCATTTCGGTCAGCCCGATCGCGTCGTGGTGCGCGACTACTACGGTAGCGGTCCCGTAATCGGACGCTGCCCACCGGGACTCGCGAAGAAGCACAATGGCTGCCTGCCGCCCGGCCAGGCGAAGAAATGGGTCATCGGCCGGCCGTTGCCGCGCGACGTCATCTACTACGACCTGCCGTCACGGCTGGTGCTGCTGCTGACGCCACCGCCGGCCGGCTATCGCTACGTGCGCGTGGCCGCCGACATCCTGATGATCGCAGTCGGCTCGGCGATGATCGTCGACGCGATCGAGGATCTCGGCCGGCTGTGACTCGCTGAGTGCCGCTGTATCGGCGCCAAAGATCACACGCATCGCACGGCTCTCGGCAGATCGTCGCGCGACGATTCGTCGCCAGGGCGTTTCCGATGCTGAAAGCCAAATGGCCTTCGCCAATTCAGTGTCGCACCTGATCGTGATGCCGCTCCTCACGACCGCCGGCGGCGTGCTAACCCTCCTGATCGTCGCCGGGATACATTTCAGCCACCCGGAGTGACGGGATCCGGGCTTGGGCCTCCAAGCCGGGCTGCAGCCCGACCGCGATGGAGAGATCCACGATGACCACGATGACCGACGCAGACGCGAACGCGCCGCTCTCGAGGATATCGCTGTCGAACGATACGGTTGGGGTTTGAATGTCAGCTCCCGGTCACGCGCTCAACCGAATGTCGGTGGCATGAGGAGGATAGGGTGCGGCGTGCACATGATCGACGGACTCACCCGCAAGCTTGCTCGCAAATCCATGATTGACGTCGCGGTGATGCGCTTCATCGGCACGCACGACGAGCACGACATCGCGCAGCGTCGCGTCGGTTGGCAACTTCCAATAATGCTTCGCGATGGCGGGAGCTGGCACGTTCCGGGAGCGGCCAGCGTCGATTTCCTCGAGGTACAGCGTGTAGCTGATCACGGCCTCCTCCTCGAAATATCCGACGATACGGTGCGCCGTGCGCGACGAGAAAAGATAGAGCAGGAAGAATCCGACATAGAAAATCCACTGCGCCAGAAGGATGACCCATCGCTCGAAGCTCGTGGGCTTTGCGATCTCGACGAACGTCATCAGATGCATGCGCTCATTCTCGGCCTCTTCCATCAGCGTTCGGATACAGCCTTCGTCATCGACCATGCGGCGCAGG
>JANNTF010000963.1:0-3770 GCA_031403455.1 Alphaproteobacteria bacterium
CCCCTGCCGCGGACGCAACCGCAGCTTCCCGGCCACATCAACTGCAAGATCGCGAAGGACGTTCGAGGGAGATGGTGCCCAGGGCCGGATTTGAACCAGCGACACCGCGATTTTCAGTCGCGTGCTCTACCAACTGAGCTACCTGGGCACCGGGGCTCGAGCCGAGCGAGGCGCGGCTTATAGACAAACCCGGCTGGGCTGTCCAGGCACGCGCGGCGAGCGCGCTGACGGGGAGGTTTCGTGGGACCGCTTCGG
Source organism: Alphaproteobacteria bacterium (assembly GCA_031403455.1). GTDB lineage: Bacteria > Pseudomonadota > Alphaproteobacteria > CACIAM-22H2 > CACIAM-22H2 > CAIOSQ01. The sequence goes on from JANNTF010000963.1 coordinate 256, forward strand.
GTTCAAGGGACCTCCCCGTCCGCGCTGCGTGCGGCCACCCCTCCTTCCGCTGCGCGGCAGGAGGGGACGAGTTCGGACGCAAAAAAGGCGAGGACGGCTTCGCGCATGGCTGGCGTTTCGGTGTGGCCGGTGGCTTCGGAGAGATGCAGCGTGAAGCGTTCGGGCTGACCGCTCGCGCGGTAGGCCCGCTCGATGTCGTGGCGGGCGGCGGTGATCGCGGCGGGGGGAGTCAACGGATCCTCGGTGCCGAGGCCTACGAATTGCGCGCGCGGCGCGACGAGGCCGGCGATCTCGCCGGTGCGGAATTCGCGGGTCAGGCCGGGCACGGTCATGTAGATGCCGTGCAGATCATGGCCGCCGCCGGCGATCAGCGTCGCGAGATCGGCGAGGCAGCAGAGATGCGCGACGGCCCGGATACGCGCATCGAGCGCGGCCAGCCAGAACGCCAAGGTCGCGCCCATCGAGATTCCGAAGGCGCCGATTTTGGCCGGGTCCACATCGTCGCGTGACGCGAGGTGATCGAGGCCGCCGGCAAGCTCGCGCAGCATCAGGCCAAACAGCGTCTCGCCACGCCAGAGCAGCGCCTTGGCGAGCGCGGATTCGGTTTCCCCGGCGCGCGCCCCGAAACACGGCATCTCCAGGCACAAAGCGGCGAAGCCCGCTTGCGTGAGCGCCTCGGCATAGGGCGGTGCCAGCAACGCCGCACGGCCCTCGACCAGTTCGCGCCGGCCGATGTCGTAGCGATTGCCATGCGCATGGCAATAGAGGATCGCGGGATGGCGTCCCGGCCTGGCAGGGCGCACGAAACTCGCCGGCACGCGCGCGCCCGTGCCGAAATCGAGATGGAATTCCTCGTGCAAATAGCCGGCGCCGGAGGCTTGCGTGCCCGGGTGCAGGATCGGCGCGGGGCGATCATCGGCCCAATTGCCGAGCAACGCCTTGAGCCGCGCGCGCCGCGCGGGCTCGCTCACTTCATGCCCGTCGAGGCGATCCCTGTCGTCACGTATTTCTGCAGGAAGGCGAAGATCACCACGACCGGCAACAAGCTGACCACGGTCATGGCGAGCAGGAAATGCCATTGCGTGTCGAGCTCGCCCTGGAAGGACGCCAAGCCGAGCTGCAGCGTGAAGACCTCTTCGCGGTTGAGCACGATCAACGGCCACAGGAAATCGTTCCAGCGCCACATCACCGAGAAGATCGCGAGCACGGCCAGCGCCGGCGCGGCGAGCGGCATGACGATGCGCCAATAGACGCGCCACTCGCTCGCCTGATCCATCCGCGCGGCGTCGATCAGCTCGTCGGGAATCGTGAGCATGTATTGCCGCAGCAGGAAGACGCCCGTCGGCGTCGCCGCGGGCGGCAGGATCACGCCCCAGAGCGAATTCGTCATGCCAAGCGAGGTGACCACGAGGAAGGCCGGCACGAGGATGACCGAGATCGGAATCATCAGGGTCGAGAGGATGTAGATGAAGATCGCGTTGCGGCCGCGGAACTCGTATTTCGACAGCGCGAAGGCGCACATCGAGTTGATCAGCAGCGTGATCAACGTCGCGACGACGGTGACGATCACGCTGTTCGACAGGAAGCGGCCGAAGCGGAACTGCTCCAGCGGGCGAAGATAATTCTCGAACGCGAAGCGCAATTCGCGCACCGGGGTGACACTCGTCATGCGTGCGCGAACGATCTCGCCCGCCGGCTTCGTGGGATCGACGAACTGACCTTCCAGGCCGATGCGCCGCACCATGCCGAGTTCGGCGCGGGTTCCATCGGCGCGCGGCACGGTGAAGACCGGCAGGTTGCGGTCGATGCCGTCGACCCGGATTTCCTTCTGGCCATAGGGCAGAAAGCTTGGCGGAAACTCCTGCAGCGCGGCCTGGGTCTTGAACGATGAGGCCCCGAGCCAGATGGCCGGGCCGAACATCAGCGCCACGCCGAGGGCAAGGTAGATCCAGCTGAACCAGTCCACGAGATCGGCACGATGCTTGCCGCGCCGCGCCGTGAGGAATCGCGCGACGCCGCCCATGTCAGTTCTTCCCATGATAGGAGATCTTCAGCTGCAGCAGCGTCAGAACCATCAGCACCGCCCCGACCAGGATCGACGCCGCCGCGGCGAGGCCGAGGATGTTCACCTGGTTGGCGAAGGCCGTCTCGTAGATGTACTGCACGATGAACTGCGTCGCCGTGCCGGGACCGCCGCCCGTCAGCACATAGATCTCGTCGAAGGCCTGGACGGCGCGGATCACGCCGAGCACGAGGACGACGAGCAGATTGGGCATCAGCAGCGGCAGTGTGATCCGTCGCAGCACACGCCAGCGCGACGTGCCGTCCATCTCGGCGGCCTCATAGAGATCCGCCGGGATCGCCTGCAGCCCGGCCAGCAGGATGAGCGTGTAGAAACCCATATGCGCCCAGACCGATACGAAGATCGTCCAAAAGAATGCCCAGCTCGGGTCGAGAAGGAAAGGGACGCGCTCGCCGCCGGCGCCGACGATTGCGGCGTTGAGGATTCCATCGCGCTGCAGGATCCATTTCCAGATCAACGCCACGACGACCGGCGAGAGCAGGACGGGAAAGAAGAAGACGCTGCGGAAGAACCCGCGCGCGGCGATACGGCCATTGAGGATCAGCGCAGTGATCAGCGCGAACAGCACCATCGCCGCGACCTGCAAGGCGACGAAGGCGCTGGTGTTGTGCACCGCGCGCCAGAAGCGATCCTGGGCGCAGCTATTGGGCGCCAGAAAATTTTGGCAATCCAGCAGCGCGGTGAAATTCTCCAGACCCACGAATGGGCGCTCGCCGAGCATCAGACGATTCGAGCCCGTCACGGCGTAAACCACGTTGAGCACCATCGGCAACGCGACGAAGACGGCGAAGACCAGCAGGTTCGGCAACACGAATACATAGGCCATGCCGCGAATCCCGAAGCGCCGCTGGAGCAAGGCCAGCGGCACCTCGAAAAGATTCATGAAGGCGGCGTAGAGCCGCTCGAACAGCGCGGTCATGGCTGGGGACGACGGCCGGAACCGTCGCCCTCTCCCGACATCACTCGACCTTGATGCCCTTGGCCGCGAAACCCTCGACCACATCGGCCTGCATGCGCTTGTAGGCCTCGTCCAGAGTCATCTCGCCGTTGATCGCCTGGTTGAGCCGGACGATCGTCGCATTGAACAGGATCCGGTTGTGCTCGTATCCCTGATACCCGAAAGCGATCGGGCTCGTTTGCCCGACTTGCTGCACGGCGGTGTCGAGGGATTTCTTCACGCCGGCATTGTCGGTGCCGTAGGGCACGCCCTTCGCGGCGAGGCCGGTATGCGCGGGCAGGAAGAAGGTGCGCGCGTGATACTCGGTGTAGACCGGCTCGCTCGCCAGATACTCCATCACCTTGGCGACGGCTTCCGGGTTCTTGGTGGTCTTGATCGGCACCAGGGCGGCGCCGCCTGGCATTCCCGTGCAGGCCGCCGTGCCGCAAGGATTGGGTACGGCGTACCAGTCGAAGGCGTTGCCGATCGTCTTCG
>JANNTF010000964.1:0-6466 GCA_031403455.1 Alphaproteobacteria bacterium
CTCAACAACGATACGCTGGTGCGTGAGCTCGAGATCACGGTCAAGGAAACCAATCTGCGTCTTCAGCAGGCCAAGGCGATCCTCGCCTCGCTGGAGGCGACGACGCGTGAGGCCACCCAGCTGACCCGCGACATGCGCCAGCGCGCCGATCGTACCCTGCAGAACGTGCAGACGATCACGGCGGATCTCGCGAAGGCGACTCCGCAGCTGCCGACCATCGCCAAGAATCTGGAGGCGACGACCGCGACGCTGCCGCAAGTCATCGTTCAGACTCAGCAGACGGCCTTGGAGCTCGAGAAGCTGCTCAATCAACTGCGCAGCCACTGGCTGCTCGGCGGCGGCAGGGCGAGTGATGCGCCGCCAGCCGAACGTCAGCCGGCGCGGCAGGTGCGGCCGTGAAGCGCTGGGCTGCGTTGGCGATCGTGCTCACGCTCGCCGGCTGCGGCGGGAGCGGGACTCTGCCGCTGCTCGCGGCCATCTTCCGCGACACGCGGCTCGATTCGGCGCGCGCGACCGCCGCGCTCGCCTTCGAGCAGGGACGCTACGATCAGGCGGCGCAGCTCTATCGCACGGCCCTCGATCTCGCGCGCGCGCGCGACGAGCTGAGAGCCATCGGCGACATCGGCTACGACCTGGCGGTGACCGAGCTGCGCCGCGGTGAGAACGCCATGAGCCTGCGCATGGCGACAGTGACTCGGCTGGAACTGCAGCGCCGCGCCGCGCCGGTCTTCGCCGAGCTGCGTCTGGTCGAAGCGGCGGCGCTCTATCGTCTCGGGCGAGCCGATGCCGCCGAGCCGCTTGCGCGCGAGGTCGCCGCCGGTGTCGACACCGCGGCTTTGCGCGGGCGATTCCTGCTCGGCCTCATCGCTGCGGATCGCCGCGACGCGGACGCTCTCGCGGCGGCGCTCGGCGCCCTCGGCAGCGATGAAGCGCCGGAGTGGCGCGCCGATCGCCGCGAACTGGAGGCGCACGCGGCTCGATTGTCCGGGGACCGCGCGGCCGCGCGCGCGGCCTTTCTGGCCGCCGCCGAACTGCGGCGCGATGTCCTGGACTATCCCAGCATGGCACGTGCCTTGGCCGCGGCCGGGGAGACCGCCGAGCGTGCCGGCAGCGCGGCCGAGGCTGCGGATCTCTATCTGCGGGCGGGACGCAGTGCGCTGCTGGGGTCGGGCGGCGCGGCGCGCGCCGAGGTGTGGTTGGCGACGGCCGAGCGGCTTGCGCGCGGTGCCGGCGAGACGCCGATCCTGGAAGCGATCGCCGCCCTGCGCAGCCGCTGAGCGCGCGCGCCGTATTGGCGCCACAAAGCGCGGCTAGCCCACGCTTCCAGCGATAGGCAAGCGCGCCTCAATTTGCTAAGCGCGGCAGTGGTCGCATCGTGTCGACGGGACCGGCGATTCGCCACCCCTCGGCATCACAACATTGGGAACGAACACCGAGCCATGGCTGGGCATTCACAGTTCAAGAACATCATGCACCGCAAGGGCAAGCAGGACGCCAAGCGGGGCAAGCTCTTCACCAAACTCATTCGCGAAATCATGACCGCGGCCCGGCAGGGGCTGGCGGATCCCGCCCACAACCCACGGCTCAAGGCGGCGATCACCGCCGCCAAGACCGAGAACATGTCCAAGGACACGATCGACCGGGCGATCAAGCGCGGCGCCGGCAACGAGGACGGAGTCGTCTACGACGAGGTGCGATACGAAGGTTATGGCCCCGGCGGCGTGGCCGTGATCGTCGAGGCGCTGACCGACAACCGCAACCGCACGGCCAGCGATGTGCGGTCGATCTTCACCAAGAACAGCGGCTCGCTCGGCGAGACCAACTCGGTGGCCTTCAACTTCGCGCGCAAGGGCCTGATCGGCTACCCGGCGGCGGTGGCTTCGGCCGACGCGATGTTCGAGGCCGCCGTGGAAGCCGGCGCCGACGACGTTGCATCGGGGCCGGAGGCGCATGAGATCGTCACGGAGCCCGATGCGCTGGGTGGCGTGCGCGATGCGCTGGAGGCGAAGTTCGGCGCAGCCGAGCAGGCTAGGCTCGGCTGGCGCACGCTCACGACGATCCCCGTCGACGAGGCGACCGCGCGCAGTCTCTTCGCCTTGATCGAGGCGCTGGAGGACAGCGACGACGTCCAGGCCGTGCATGCGAATTACGATGTGCCCGAGGATGTCATGCAACGCCTGTCCGCCGCGTGATGCGTCTCATCGGTCTCGATCCCGGACTGCGGACAACCGGCTGGGGCGTGGTCGAGTTCGAGGGCGCGCGGCTGCGCCACATCGCGAATGGCGAAATCGACAGCGACGCGGATGCGACGACGGCCGAGCGGCTGGTGCAGCTCTATGTCGGGATCGAGGCGGCGATCGAGGCGCATCGGCCGACAAGCGCGGCAGTCGAGGAGACCTTCGTCAACGTGAACGCGGCCTCGACCCTGAAGCTCGGCCTGGCGCGCGGGGTAGCGCTGGTCGTGCCGGCGCGGTTCGGTCTCGCGGTCGCCGAGTATGCGACGACCGCGGTCAAGAAATCCGTCGTCGGCGTCGGGCATGCGGACAAGACGCAGATCCAGGCAATGGTGCGCCGGCTCCTGCCTGGTGTCGTGATCGCCGGGCCCGATGCCGCGGACGCTCTCGCCGTTGCGCTCTGCCACGGCCACCATCTCCAGACCCAGCAGCGCTGGGTCCCCGCAGCGGTGCGGGCGTGATCGCCAAGCTGTCCGGGCTGGTGGATGTCATCGAGCGCGATCGCGCGATCATCGACGTGCAGGGCGTCGGCTACCTCGTGCGCGCCTCGAGCCGGACGCTCGGCGCGCTGACGACCGGCGGCGCGGCCGTGCTGCTGGTGGAAACCAGCGTGCGCGAGGACGCGATCGATCTCTACGGTTTCGCGACGACCAGCGAGCGCGATTGGTTCCGCCTGCTGACCACCGTCCAGGGCGTCGGCGCGAAAGTCGCGTTGTCGCTGCTCTCGGCCTTGCCGCCCGGCGCTCTCGCGCGCGCGATCGCGACCGGTGACCGCGCGATGCTGACGCGGGCCGAAGGCGTGGGGCCGAAGCTCGCCAATCGGTTGGCGTCGGAGCTCAAGGACAAGGTCGGCGGACTGAGCGCCGCGTCGCTCGCGCAGGCCGCTGTCGCGGGCGCGGCCGGGGCGGCGAATGCGGCCATGGCCGACGATGCCGTGTCGGCCCTCGTCAATCTCGGCTACCGCCGGTTCGACGCGGCGGGCGCGATCGAGAAGGCGCGTGCGCGGCTCGGCGCGACGGCCAGGATCGAGACGCTGATTCCCGAAGCGCTGAAGGAACTCGGGCGATGAGCAGGCGCGCGCGTCCCGAAGCCCAGCCGGAGCTGGCGCGCGACGTCACGCGCGAGGCGACGTCCGCCGATCTCGCGGAAGCGAGCCTGCGGCCGCAGCGGCTCGAGGAATTCATCGGTCAGCGCCAGGTGCGCGCCAATCTGCGCGTGTTCGTCGACGCCGCCCGCAACCGGGGCGAAGCGCTCGACCATGTCCTGCTGCACGGGCCGCCGGGACTGGGCAAGACGACGCTGGCGCAGATCGTCGCGCGCGAGCTCGGTGTCGGGTTTCGCGCGACGTCGGGACCGGTGATCGTGCGTGCCGGCGATCTCGCGGCCATACTGACCAACCTCCAGCCGCGCGACGTGCTGTTCATCGACGAGATCCATCGCCTCGCTCCCGCGGTCGAGGAAATCCTCTATCCCGCGATGGAGGATTTTCAGCTCGATCTCGTGATCGGCGAGGGGCCGGCCGCGCGCTCCGTGCGCATCGACTTGCCGCCATTCACGCTGGTCGCCGCGACGACGCGGGCCGGGCTGATCACCACGCCGCTGCGCGACCGTTTCGGCATTCCGCTGCGCCTCAATTTCTACGAACCCGACGAGCTCGAAGCGATCGTCCTGCGCGCGGCGGCGTTGTTGAAACTGGATCTCGCGGCCGATGGCGCGGCCGAGATCGCGCGCCGCGCCCGTGGCACGCCGCGTGTGGCGGGCCGCTTGCTGCGTCGGGTGCGCGATTTCGCCGCCGTCGGCGGCAAGTCGACGGTCGATCGCGACGCCGCGGATGCCGCGCTCAATCGCTTGGAAGTCGATGCGCTCGGGCTCGACGCGATGGATCGGCGCTATTTGCGCTGCATCGCGCAGACCTATGAAGGTGGGCCTGTCGGCATCGAGACGCTGTCCGCGGCGCTCGCCGAACAGCGCGACACGCTCGAGGATGTGGTGGAGCCGTTCCTGATCCAATGCGGTCTGGTGCTGCGCACGCCGCGCGGCCGCGTGCTCGCGGAGCGGGGCTGGCGCCATCTCGACCTGGAACCGGGGGCCGATCGGCTCAAGCAGCTCGATCTCCTGGCTCATGAAGGCGCCGACGGCGACGGCGACGGCGCGCATGGCTGAGCCCGAGGCGCATGTGTTCCATACCCGCGTGTACTGGGAAGACACGGACGGCGCGGGGCTCGTCTACTACGCGAACTACTTCAAGTTCGCCGAGCGCGCGCGCACGGAGATGCTGCGCGCGATCGGGATCGAGCAGCGCTGCATGCTCGACGAGACGGGCATCGCTTTCGCCGTGCAGCGCTGCGCTTGCGAATATCTGCGCCCGGCCCGGCTCGACGACTCTCTCGCGATCGTCTCGCGCGTGACGCTGGCGCGCGGCGCATCGCTCGACCTGCATCAGCAAGTTCGCTGTGCCGACGCGGTGCTGGCCGAACTCGACGTGACGATCGTCTGTATCGGTCGCGACGGTCGGCCTGCCCGGCTGCCGCCCGGCGTCCGCCACGCGCTCGCCGTATTCACTTTGAAGACTAACTGACCTGAAAGAGAGCCCATGGATCGCACTGTCGAAGCCGCTGCTCTGGCCGGATCTAAGGTCGCCACCGACCTGTCCTTCCTCGGCCTGTTCCTCAACGCCGACCTGATCGGCAAGACGGTGATCATCCTGCTCGTGCTCGCGTCGTTCTGGAGCTGGGCGATCATCATCGAGAAGCTGATGCGGTTGCGTCGCCTGCAGTCGCGCGCGAACGAGTTCGAGGACATGTTCTGGTCCGGCGGTTCGCTCGACGACCTCTACGATCGCGTCGGCGCGACCCCGCCTTGCCCGATGACGGCGATGTTCTCCGCGGCGATGCGGGAGTGGCGGCGCTCCTCGGCGAAGGGTCTCGCGGTCGCCGGCCAGGTCAAGGCCGGGCTGCAGGCCCGGATCGAGCGCGTGATGGGCGTGACCTTCGGCCGCGAGTTGGATCGGCTGGAGCGCTACATGAGCTTTCTCGCTTCGGTGGGATCGACGGCGCCGTTCATCGGATTGTTCGGCACGGTCTGGGGCATCATGAATTCCTTCCATGCCATCGCGGCGACCAAGAACACGTCGCTCGCGGTGGTAGCCCCGGGGATCGCCGAGGCGCTGTTCGCGACCGCGCTTGGTCTGGTCGCGGCCGTGCCGGCGGTGATCGCCTTCAACAAGATCAACAGCGAGCTGTCGCGCTATGCCGGGCGGCTCGAGGCGTTCTCGCACGAGTTCAACGCGATCCTGTCGCGCCAGCTCGAGGAGAGGAGCTGAGCCATGGCCGGTCCGATGATGGCGTCGACGCGCGGACGAGGCGGTCGGATGCGCCGGCCGCTGGTTGCGGAGATCAATGTGACGCCGCTGGTCGACGTGATGTTGGTGCTGCTGGTCATCTTCATGATCACGGCGCCGCTGCTGACATCGAGCGTCGAAGTCGATCTGCCACGGACACAGGCCGCGCAGTCGCGTGGGCAGGATGAGCCGCTGATCGTCACGCTGACCGCCCAGAACAAGCTCTACATCCAGGATGCGGAGATCCCCGAGGAGGCGCTGGTGGCGCGCCTTCAGGCGATCGCGCAGAACAAGCCCGACACGCGCGTCTTCATGCGCGCGGACAAGACGATCACCTATGGCCGCGTGATGGAAGTGATGGGCACGATCAGCGCCGGTGGCTTCGCCAAGGTCGCATTGGTGACCGAGATCCCGCAAAGCCCGGCTCCGGCCGCGCGTGGAACGCGCGCCACCCCGGCGCCGGCGCGTTGACCAGAGATCGCTGATGGTCGCCGCCGCCGCGGTCATGGACGTGGTTTCCCGGGATGGTGGCCTGAAGACCGCCGCCATCATCTCGGCGGGGCTGCATGCCGCCATGCTTGTGCTCGCGATCGTCGGAATGCCGCAGCTTCTCAAGCCTCTCCCGGCCGAGGATCGGCCGTTCTTCGTGGAGGCCTTGCCGCTCGCCTCGATCACCAATGCGCCGCCGCAGGACGCCGCGCCGCCGCGGCCGCAGGTGCAGCAGGCGCAGCGCCCGCAACCGCCCGAGCCGCAGCGCCCGCAGCCGCAGGTGACGCCGCCACCGCCGGCGCCGGCGCCGCTAGCCCAACCCATTGCGCCGGTGCTGCCCATACCGCCGCCGCCGACCGTGCCGCCGCCGCCGCAGCCAGCGCAAGCGGTGCCGCCGCAGCCC
>JANNTF010000965.1:0-7839 GCA_031403455.1 Alphaproteobacteria bacterium
GGATTCGGCCGACAACACGAAGTCCGGATTCATGTCGAACGGCGTGGTCATCGGCCAGACCTGGGACGGCCCGGCCATCAGTCTCAAGAAGGCCGGTTCGCCGATCACGTACATGGCCCCGAAGGAAGGCGCGATCGGCTGGGTCGATGGCTGGTCGATGACCAAGGCGGCGCGCAACGTGGCGCAGGCCTATGAATGGCTCAACTACGTGCACTCCGCCGAAGGCTCGGCGAAGGTCGCCGAGGGCTCGGGCTACAACCCCGTCGCCAAGGGCGCCGACGCGCTGCTCTCCGACGCCGCGCGCAACATCTTCAAGGAAGCCTATCCGGAAGATGCGATCGAGCGTCTCTGGGCGCGGCCGGTCGAGCCGTCCTGGTTCGCGGAGCTGCGCACCCAATACGCCGAGAAGTTCAAGGCGGCCTGACGCCGACTGGCCGTGACCTGACACCACCACATCCCGGCTCCTCACGGAGCCGGGATGTTCGTATCTGGCATGTTGCCTCGACGATCACGACAGCAGCACCGCGCGCCGCCAGGGGGCAGCAAGGTCGAACGGATGAGCGCCGACGTCGAACTCGACAATGTGACGATCCGCTTCGGGCCCTTCGTTGCGGTCAAGGCCGCGAGTTTGAAAATTCGCGGCGGTGAATTCTTCAGCCTGCTCGGCCCCTCGGGCTGTGGCAAGACGACGCTGTTGCGCACCATCTCGGGCTTTCTCCACCCCTCGCAAGGCAGTGTGCGCATCGGAGGCGAAGACATGAGCCGCATCGAGCCGAACAAGCGGCCGACTGCTCTGATCTTCCAGAACCTCGCCTTGTTTCCGCTGATGAGCGTGGCGGAGAATATCGGTTACGGCTTGCGCGTGCGCGGCGTCGCGAAGGCCGACCGCATGCGTCGCGCCGAGGAACTCCTGGCGCTGGTCGCGCTGCCCGATCAGGGCCACAAGCGCGTCAGCGAGCTCTCCGGCGGGCAGCGGCAGCGGGTTGCGATCGCGCGCGCGCTCGCGGTCGAGCCGAAAGTCCTGCTGCTCGACGAGCCGCTCTCGGCGCTCGATCTCAAGCTGCGTCAGCACATGCGCAACGAGCTGCGCGCGATCCAGAAGCGCGTCGGCATCACCTTCATCTACATCACCCATGATCAGGGCGAAGCGCTGACGATGTCCGATCGCATCGCGGTGATGAATGCCGGCATCATCGAGCAGGTGGGCGACGGCCGCTCGATCTATGAAGCCCCGCAGACGGCCTTCGTCGCGAGCTTCGTCGGCGAGAATAACGGCTTTGCGGGCAAGATCATCGCGCTGCACGCGGGCGAGGCCGCGATCGACACGCCGCAGGGGCGGCTGACCGGGCGTGCCGGCGACGGCATCGTGGCCGGACAAAGCGCGACCATCTTCGTGCGTCCGGAAGCGCTGCGTCTGGCACGATCCGGCGAGACGCCGATGCTCAGCGCTCAGCTCGTCACCACGGCCTTCGAGGGCAACACCACGCATGTCTTCCTGCGCGGCGAAGGCGACAAGCCGATCACCGTCTCGCTGGGCCGCCGCGACGGCGACGACATTCCGGCGCCCGGCGCCCAGGTTCCGCTCGTCTACGATCGCCGCGACGGTCTGATCCTCGCCGCGCCCGGCGGATTTGCGTGAGCAACCCCGTCACCGCTGCGGTGCTGTTCGCCCTGCCGCTGGTCGTCGCCGCCCTGTTCTGGGCCCTCACTTTGCGTGAGCGCCGGCTCGCCGGCGACGCCGCGCCGCAGGGTTTCGTCCACCGCAATGGACCCGTCATCGCGACCTATCTGATCCTCGCGGTCGGGTTCTGGGCCCTGTTCATGATCGTCTGGCCGCTGCTCTACATGGTGGATTACTCGTTCCACCGGAAGCTGCCATCGAGCCGCCGCGGCGGGCCGACCGATGTCTATACGCTCGAGAATTACTGGTACTTCGTCTATGGCAGCACGCGCGACTTCACGACCTTCAACTGGGTCCACATCAACGCCTTCTGGCAGACGATCCTGGTGAGCGGCGTCATCACGATCGCCAATTTCGCGATCTGCTATCCCCTCGCCTATTACATGGCGCAAGTCGCCCAGCCGGCGAAACTGCGCGCGCTGCTGCTGCTGCTGATCGTGCCTTATTGGGTCAACGAGATCCTGCGCGCCTTCGCGTTCCTGATCCTGTTCGGCACCGGCGGAACGCTCAACGCGATCCTGATCGGCCTCGGCGTGATCGACGTGCCGATCGATTTCATCGGACTCAACGTCGCGCTCTATGCCGGCCTGACTTACGCCTATCTGCTGCTGATGATCTTCCCGCTCTACAACGCGATCGAGAGTCTCGACCGCAACCAGATCGAGGCCGCACGCGATCTCGGCGCGCCGTGGTGGCACATCCATCTCAACGTGGTCATGCCCTTCGCCAAGCCCGGCATCGCGTCGGGATGCACCCTGGTGTTCATGCTCGCGGCCGGCTCGCTCGCAGCACCCCAGGTGCTCGGCGGCCCGAAGACGCTGTGGTTCACGCCGATCGTCTATGACCGCTTCTACCAGGCCTTCAACTGGCAGCAGGGTTCGGCCTACGCCATCATCCTGCTGCTGACCTGCATCGCCTTCGTGATGCTGGTCATGCGCATCTTCAAGGTCAGCCTGTCGGAGATCACGCGATGAGCGCGCGCGGCGTCTACCGGGCGATGATCGGCTTCTACATCCTGCTGTTCTTCACATTCCTGTTCGGCCCGTTGATCGTGATGGGGATCACCGCGTTCAACACGCCGACCTATCCGCAGGTCTATCCGTTCGAAGACTTCACGTTGGGCTGGTTCACGCTGCTGATCAACGACCAGAACCTGATGTCCGGCATGCGCAACAGCCTGCTCATCGGCATCCTCGTGGTCGCGGTCTCCGTGCCGCTCGGCCTGGCGGGCGCGATCGTGATGACGCAGATCCATGCCCGCGCCCGCTCGCTCTACTACCTCGTCGTCGTGTCGCCGGTCCTCACACCGGGCGTCATCCTCGGCATCTCGACCGTGATCTTCTGGAGCGATGTCGTCGACTGGACCGGCACGCGCGAGCAGCTCTTCCAGGGGTTCTTCCTCGCGACACTCGGTCAATCCACGTTCATCTCGGCCTATTGCATGCTGATCTTCATGTCGCGGCTGCAGCGTTTCGATCCCGCGCAAGAAGAAGCGGCGCTCGATCTCGGGGCCACGCGCACACAAGTCTTCTTCCACGTGCTGCTGCCTTTCCTCAAGCCGGCGATCCTCTCGGCCGCGATGCTCGCCTTCCTCTCGAGCTTCGAGAATTACAACACCACCACGTTCGCGATCCTGGCCGACAAGACCCTCACCACGGTTCTCGCCGGCCGCGTGCGGCAGGGGACCACGCCCGCGATCTCGGCCCTCGCCGTGCTGATCATCGCGATCACCCTGGCCGGCGCGGTGATCTACGAGATCCTGCGGCGACGCGAACAGGCGCGCGATGACGAGCGCGCCCGCGCCGCGGCGCAGGCCGAGCGCGCCGACGTCGCCCCGCTGGCTGGCGCGTCGCACGCCTGACGAGCGCCGCGATGTCGACACGCCTCCTTGCTGTCAATGCCGGCTCGTCGAGTCTGAAATTCGCGCTCTTCGGCATGACCGGTGCCGCCGCGCCCGACGTAGAGCTTCGCGGCAAGATCGCCGGAACCGCGGCGCAGATCGGGATCGAGGTCCGGGATGAGGCGGGGACGGTTCACTTGTCCGGCAGCGAGCAGCGCGGCTTCGCGCATGAGACGGCCATCGCCATGCTGGTCGCATTCTTGCGCCGCCGCGGCGTCATGGAGTCGGTGACGATGATCGGCCATCGCGTCGTGCATGGCGGCGCGCGGTTCACCCGGCATGTCCGGCTCACGGCGGAGATCCGTGGCGCGCTCGACGCGATCGCGGGTCTTGCACCGCTCCACATGCCTCCGATCCTCGCCGGCATGGCGGCGTGCGACCAGCATTTGCCGGAGCGGCCGCAACTCGCCTGCTTCGATACCGCCTTTCACGCCAGCTTGCCCGAGACGAGCTGGCGCCTGCCGCTACCGGATTCCTTCGCGGCGCGTGGCATCCGACGCTACGGTTTCCATGGCCTGAGCTACGAGCATGTCGCGGCGAGCCTCGCTGGCTTGACGGGCGGCGCACGATCCGGCCGCGTGATCGCATTCCATCTCGGTGCAGGTGCAAGTCTCTGCGCCATGCGCGATGGGCGCTGCGTCGCGACGTCGATGGGTTTCTCGACGCTCGAGGGCCTGATGATGGCGACGCGATCGGGGTCGATCGATCCCGGCGTGGTGCTGCATCTGATCGAGCACGAGAAGATGTCGGCCGCGGATGTCGCCCGACTGCTCTATCACGAGGCCGGTCTGCTAGGCGTGTCGGGCGAGAGCGCGGATATGCGCGTGTTGCTCGCCAGCGACAGGCCGGCCGCGCGGCTGGCAATCGAGATGTTCTGCACGCGCGCCGCCGCCGAGGCCGCCGCCACGCTGCCATCCCTGCAAGGTCTCGACGCCATCGTCTTCACGGGTGGCGTGGGCGAGAACGCGGCGCCGATCCGAGCACGCATCGCCGCACTTCTCGCCTTCACCGGCCTGCGCCTGGACGATGCGGCCAATCGCGCGCATCGTCCTATTCTGCATGAACCAGGCTCGCCGGTGCGCGCCTGGATCATTCCAGCCGACGAGGAGCGTACGATTGCCCGCGCGGCGCTGCGGCTCCTGCGACCGGACAAGGAGTGATCGGCGATGGATCGCATCATCAATCCGCTCGTCGCGCATGCCTTCATCTGGGCGCCCGCATGGACCGAGGACGCGATCCATGGCGCGATTGATCGGGCGGCCGCGCTCGGCTTCGACGGTATCGCCATTCCCTTGCGCGACCCCGCTGCCGTACCGGCCGATCGCGTGGCGCGCTGGTGCGCGACGGCGCGAATCACGCCCTACGCGGTGTCCGGCGGACGCCCCGATGCCGATCTGTCCAGCGCGGATCCTGAGACCGCCGCGCGCGGGGCTGCGCGCCTCGCCCTGACCCTGGCCAAGACCCGCGATATCGGAGCGCGGCATCTCGGCGGCATTCTCTATGGCGCGGTGATGAAGCATCCCGGACGTGCCCCACCGGGCACCATCGAGCGCGCTGCAACGGCGCTTGCCGATGCGGCGCGGCGCGCGGCCGGCGACGGCATCACGATAGCGCTGGAATGCGTCAATCGCTACGAGACGAATCTCCTGAACACCGCTGAGCAGGGGCGCGATTTCCTCGCGCGCGTCGGCGCGCCGAATCTGCGCCTGCATCTCGACACCTATCACCTGAATATCGAGGAGCGCGACGCGGCCGCGGCGATCGTCGCCAGCGCCGGCGAGCTCGGCTTCATTGAGTTCGGGGAGTCCCATCGTGGAATGCTCGGTCAAGGCAGCGTCGATCTGCGCGGCGCGGTGCGCGCCCTGGTCGCCATCGATTATCGCGGACCGATCGGCATCGAGGCGTTCTCGACCGGCGTCAACGATGCCGCGATCGGCGATGTGTTATCGATCTGGCGCGACCTCTATGACGATCCGGATCACCTGGCGGCCGAAGCAAAGGCGCTGCTGGAGAGAGAATTCGCGATGGCGAGGAGATAGAAAATGCGCACGATCAAGGGGCCGGGCCTGATGCTCAGCCAGTTCATGAGCGATCAGCCGCCGTTCAATACGCTCGAAGCGATCGCCGGCTGGGCTTCGGGTCTCGGATACAAGTCGTTCATGGTGCCGATCCATGACCAACGGGCGATCGATGTGGCTCGCGCCGCGCGCGACGATCTCTATGCCGCCAGCCTCAAGGACACGCTGTCGCGCCACGGTATCGTCATCAGTGAACTCTCGGCGCATCGCGCGGGCCAGCTGCTGGCGGTCAATCCGGCTTTCGACGATGTCGTCGATGTCTTCGCCCCGCCCGCCCTGCGCGGCAAACCGGCCGCGCGGCAGGCATGGGCGGACGAACAGCTGCGCGCGGGGATCGCCGCCTGCGCGCGTCTCGGGATACAACGCCTCGCGACATTCTCGGGCGCGCTGGCCTGGCCATATTTCTATCCCTGGCCACCGCATCCGGTCGGTCTGATCGAGGCGGCGTTCGATGAACTCGCGCGACGCTGGCTTCCCCTGCTCGAGCTTGCGGATGCGCATGGCGTCGATCTCTGTTTCGAACTCCATCCCGGCGAGGATCTGCACGACGGCGCGACCTTCGATCGCTTCCTCGAACGGGTCGGCGGGCATGCGCGCGCCAAGATCCTGTTCGATCCCAGCCACATGCTGATCCAGCACATGGATTACCTCGGCTTCATCGATCGCTATCACGCGCGCATCGGCGCATTCCACGTCAAGGACGCGGAGTTCGTGACCAGCGACCGCGCCGGGGTCTATGGCGGGTTCGGCGATTGGCTCGAGCGGCCCGGACGCTTTCGCAGCCTCGGTGACGGCCAGGTCGATTTTCGGGGAATCTTCTCGCGCCTCGCCGCACATGATTACGACGGCTGGGCGGTCCTCGAATGGGAGTGCTGCCTCAAACACCCGGAGGACGGCGCGCGCGAGGGCGCGCGTTTCATCGCCGAGCACATCATCCGCGTGACCGATCGCCAGTTCGACGCCGTGCTGCGCGCGCGGCCGGATCCGGCCAAGCTCAGTCGCATTCTGGGGCTGGGTCGCTCCTGACGGGACGAACGCCTCGGTCAGGCCAGCGGCTCGCGGTCACACGCCATCACGCAGACGTGAGAGATCGTCGCGCGCGCTCGGTTCGTAGATCTAGGACGAGTGCGACATGGGTCGCATTTCCTTCGTCCCATCTGACCATGAGGTTCTCGCCATGAAAAAGCCATCGACCCTGATCGCGGCAAGCGCGATCGCGGCAATCGTGTCCGTCTCCAGCCTCGGCATCGCCAATGTGATGGTCGGCGGCAAGCCGATGCTGCCGAACAAGGACATCGTCGACAACGCGGTGAACTCGGCTGATCACACGACTCTCGTCGCAGCGGTCAAGGCCGCTGGTCTCGTCGACACGCTCAAGAGCACGGGCCCGTTCACGGTCTTCGCGCCGACCAATGCGGCGTTCGGTCAGCTTCCGGCCGGCACGGTCGACACGCTGCTGAAGCCGGAGAACAAGCGCGCGCTGACCGGTGTGCTCACCTACCACGTCGTTGCCGGCAAGATGACCTACAACGACATCCGCCGGCAGGTCGACGGCAACAAGGGCATGTTTGAACTCAAGACCGTCGCCGGTGGCACGCTGATCGCCATGGCCAATGGCCCGTCGAACATCGTCATCAAGGACGAGAAGGGCGGCGTCGCGAACATCGCGGTCTATGACGTCATCCAGTCCAACGGCGTGATCCACTCGATCGACAAAGTCCTGCTGCCGAAGTAACGCCTGCAGCGACAACGCCACCAAATCCGGATCCAGGTTCCGAATTCCGGACCTGGGTCCGGTCATGCCGTTCCGGATCGATCGGACGCCCTTCAACGCATGATCAGCCGATACCCGACACCGGCCTCCGTCTGGATGTAGCGCGGCTGCGAGGGATCATCGTTGAGCTTGTCGCGGATCTGTCCGATATAGACGCGCAAATATTGCGTGTCGTGGACATGGGCCACGCCCCAGACGCGCTCGAGCAGCATGCGATGGGTGAGCACCCGCCCGGCGCTCAGGGCCAGCGCGCGCAGCAATTCGAATTCGCGCGGCGAGAGCTTGACCTCGTCACCGCCCACGCGCACGCGCCGCAGTACGAAGTCGATTTCGAGATCGCCGGTGCGGACGATCGGCTCGGCGCCGTCCTGTTGCACGCGATGGCGCAGCGCCGCGCGCAGCCGCG
>JANNTF010000966.1:0-8488 GCA_031403455.1 Alphaproteobacteria bacterium
CCGTTGAGATTGAAGACCTGCTCGGTCACGACCAGGCCGCCGATCAGGAAGGCGAATTCGAGACCGATCACGGTGATCGCCGGCAACAGCGCATTGCGCATGGCATGCCGCATCACGACCACCCGCTCATGCACGCCTTTGGCGCGCGCCGTGCGGATGTAGTCCTCCTTGAGCACTTCGATGATCGAGGAGCGGATCATGCGCGCGACCACCGCGGCATAGCGATATCCAACCGCAAGCGCCGGCCAGATCAGCTGCGACAAATTGGCGATCGGATCCTTGTGGAACGACGTGAAGGTGATCGGTGGCAGCCAGTTGAACAGGTAGAGCAGCCCGAGGATCACGAGCATGCCGAGCCAGAAGGACGGCACCGCCAGGCCGGCGATCGTCACCAAGCGGATCGCGTAATCGATCCACGTTCCCATGAACAGCGCCGAGAGCGTGCCGAGCGGCACGGCGATCAGGATCGCGATGATCGTCGCCATCACGGCGACCTGCAGGCTGAGCTCGAGACGCAGGCCGATCTCCTCGGCCACGCCGTTCCCGGTCCACATCGATTTGCCAAGATCGAGTGTCGCCAGCCCGGTCATCCAGCTACCGAATTGAACCATCAGCGGCTGGTCGAGTCCGAGCCGCTTGCGCTCGCCCTCGATCTGCTCCTGGCTGACATTGCCGCCATCGCCGCGCAGCTTCACTTCGACGATGTCGCCCGGTACGACGCGCAGCATGAAGAACGTCACAATCGCGACGCCCAGCAGCGTCGGGATCACTTGCGCGAGCCGCCGGGCGAGATAGCGCAGCATCGATCAGCCTCGACGACTCACTGGTCGAGCCAGATCTCGGCGAGATCCTGGCCGAGATTGTGGCTCGGCGACATGCGCCAGCCCCTGACGACGGTATGGGTCGCGACGATGCGATGCCACCACAGCAGCGGCACCTGATAGGCCTGAGTGAGGGCGCGCGCCTCGAACTGCCTGATCAAGGCCATGCGCGCACCCGATTCGCGCTCGCGTTGCTGGCGCTCGAACAAACCGTCGAGTTCGCGATCGATGGCGCGGCTGCGGTTCTCCGGCGCGCGATCGAAGGACAGATATTTCGCGAGGCCGAGCGACGGTTCGTCCATGAACAGATTCGAGAAGTCGATCGCGACCTCGAAATTCCCACTGCCCATGGCCGCCAGATAAGGCGATGTCTCCTGCTGCTGATGCTCGACCGTCACGCCGATCTGGCGCCACGCATCGACCAGGAAGATTCCGGCAGGCGTGTAGGGCTGCGCGATCGTGCGGTTCAGCAGCGTGAAGCTCAGGTTGCTCACGCCGGCCTCACGCAGCAGCCGTTGCGCCTCGACCCGCGCGGCACGAATGTCGCGCCCGAATCCGGAAAATTTCTCGAGCTCCTTGGCATCGATCGCGAAGGGCGACCCCGGACGCACCACGCCGCCGACCTCGCGCAGTACCGATGCGCGCGAGAGTCCCTGGCTGCCGCCCCAACGATCGATCGCCAGGTTCAGAGCCTGGCGCACGCGCACATCGTCGAACGGCTTCTTCGTCGTGTTGAAGACAACCATCAGATTGAGAGTCCAGCTGCGCTCCTCGAGCCGGATCCTGTCGCTCATCGCCTGGCGCAGGCGGTCGCGCTCGGCCGGCGACACGGTGCGAAACTCGGCCAGCACCTGTCCGCCCTGCAGCGCATTGATCATCGCCGCGGGTTGCAGCAGGAACACGCCCTTGAAGCCGTCGAGATACGGCAACCCGGCACGGAAGTACCGCTCGAATCGTACCCCGGAAACGTGACTGCCGCGGACGTGCTCGACGAAACGGAACGGGCCGGAGCCCAGCACCGTCTTGGACGGGAAAAGCGGGTCCTCGGCCAGCTTCGACGCCGAGTAGATGCAGTTCCACGGACTCGCGAAATGCGCGAGCATCGCGGCATTGATGGCTTTCAGCTTGAAGACGACGGTCTGCGCATCGGGCGTGTCGATCGCATCGATGTCGGCGAAGGTGGCTTGGCGCACCGAGACCACGCCTTGGGCCGGCTTGCGCAACCTTTCATACGTCGCTTTGACATCGGCGGCCGTGAGCTTCGTGCCGTCGTGAAAGACGATGTCGGGCCGGAGCTTGAAGCTGTAGGTCAGCTGATCCGCGCTGACCTGCCAGGACTCGGCGAGATCGCCTTTGACCTTGGGAAAGTCATCGAGGTCGAACTGCAGCAGCGTCGAGTAGAACGGCGCGAGGAAATGGATCGCCGCGAAGGTATCGGTCGCGTGGCAATCATAGGTTGGGGTCTCCGCGGTGATGGCGAAGTTGAACAGGCCGCCGCGCTTCGGCGTCTGTGCGCCGGCCGGCACGACGAACGCCAAACTGATGGCGAGGGCGAGGAACCAGGCGGACTTCATCGATGCGACTCCTTTGGTGTTTCCATCTCGATCTTCAGACATGCGACCCATTGCCGAGGACGAATCTCGCGCAACGCCGGTACATCTTTGCGGCACGCTGCATCGGCCATCGGACAGCGCGTGTGAAACACGCAGCCCGATGGCGGATCGAGCGGCGACGGCAACTCGCCGCCGAGCGCGCGGGGCTGGCGCGCCCGCTCGGCGATCGGATCAGGAACCGGCGCGGCGTCGAGCAGCGCGCGCGCGTATAGGGATGCAGGGGCGTGTCGTAGAGCGCATCGCGATCCGCGAGTTCCATCACGCGGCCCAGATACATCACCGCCACGCGATGCGCGATGTGCCGCACGACCGCCAGATCATGGGCGATGAAGAGATAGGCGAGGCCGAGATCGCGCTGCAGATCCTCGAGCAGGTTGACGATCTGCGCCTGGACCGACACGTCGAGCGCCGAGACAGGCTCGTCACAGACGATGAAGCGCGGTCCGAAGGCCAAAGCGCGGGCGATTCCCACCCGCTGGCGCTGCCCACCCGACAACTCGTGCGGATAGCGCTCGGCCATGTAGGGATAGAGCCCGACCTTGGTCAGCAACTCGGCCACTCGCAGCGTCGCGGCGGTCCGATCGGGCACGATCGAATAGACACGCAACGGTTCGGCGATGATCGCGCCGACCGTCATGCGCGGATTCAGCGAGGCGAAGGGATCCTGGAAGATCACCTGAATCGCGCGCCGCAGCGGACGCATCGCGGCCGAATCGTGATGAGTCACGTCGACGTCGTCGAAGCGGATATGCCCGGATGTCGCGTCGTCGAGCTTGAGCATCAGCCGCCCGACGGTGGTCTTGCCGCATCCGGATTCACCGACCAGGCCGAGTGTCTCGCCGGGCTGGATGGCGAAACTCACGCCGTCGACGGCGCGCACCAGGGACCGCGCATCGGAGAAGAACCCGGCCCCCCTAGCCTTGATGGCGAAGTGGCGCGTCAGGTTCTCCACCGCGGCGATCGGCGTCGCCGCGGCGAGGGCGGCGCCGCGCGACGCTGCCCGCGGCCCCCGCGCCGGCGACGTCAACGTCTCGCCGCTGCGCCAGCACGCCGCGGCATGACCCTCGCCGACCCGCTCAAGAGGCGGTTCGCGCGTGCAGCGTTCATCGGCGAGAGTACAGCGGGGTCCAAATCGACACCCCGTCGGCGGATCGAGCAGATTGGGCGGCAGGCCTTCGATCGTCTCCAGCCGGGCATCGCGGGGACGATCGAGACGCGGCACCGAGCGCATCAGGCCGAGCGTGTAGGGGTGGCGCGGATTGCCGAACACATCGTCGGCCGCGCCGCTCTCGACGATGCGCGCGGCATACATCACGTTCACACGGTCCGCATAACGCGCGACGATGCCAAGATTATGGGTGATGACGACCATCGCGATGCCAAGGCGACGCGTCAGATCCTTCATGAGTTCGAGGATCTGCGCCTGGATCGTGACGTCCAGCGCGGTCGTCGGTTCATCGGCGATCAGGAGCTTGGGATCGCAGGTCAGCGCGATCGCGATCATCACGCGTTGGCGCATGCCGCCCGAGAGCTGATGCGGAAACTGGTCGAGGCGCCGATCGGGATCGGTGAGGCCGACCAGCGTCAGCAACTCCGCCGCGCGCCGCCGCGCCGCCTGTTCATCCATGCCCAGATGAATGATCAGCGGCTCCATGACCTGAAGCCCGATGGTCAAAACCGGATTGAGCGACGTCATCGGCTCCTGGAAGATCATCGCGATTTCCCGGCCGCGGAGGCGACGCATCTCGTCGTCCGAGAGCGTCAACAGATCGCGCCCCTCGAACAGGATCTGCCCGCCGGTCACGCGTCCGGCGGGTCGCGCGAGAAGGCGCATCACCGCGAGCGACGAGACCGACTTGCCGCATCCTGATTCGCCGACGATCGCGACGGTCTCGCCGCGATGTACGCGATAGGATAGATTTTCGACGGCGCGAACGATCCCGCGCGAGGTGGCGAACTCGACGCATAGCCCTTGGATGTCCAGCAACACATCCTGGCGTGCCGACGTCCCTGGCACGCGCCCTGCGTCCATCCGCTGCTTCCTCCGATCGAGACCGTTTTCGTTCAGTAGCATGTCGTTTGGTCATGTCGCTATGTTGTGTTCAGGCTCGACCCGATGACGATCTGGCAAGAACTTCTCGCAGGCTTCACAGCCTTCTTCGGCGGTGGCCGTACGCGTCGCGTAGCGCGGCCGGTGGCCTTTACCGTCGCCGTGGTTGCGCTTGCCGCCAAGATGGCGAAGGCCGATGGCCGCGTGACGGCCGACGAGATCCAGGTATTTCGGCGGAGTTTCCATACCCCGGCCGGGGAGATGGAGAACGTCGCACGCGTCTTCGACCTTGCGCGGCGCAGCATCCATGGCTTCGAGAGCTACGCCCGGCAGCTACGCCGGCTGTTCGCCGGCCAGCATGCCGTGCTGGAGGAAGTGCTCGACGTGCTGTTTCTGATCGCGGAGCAGGACGGCGGCCTGAAGCCCGACGAACTCGCCTTTCTCGCAGCGGTCGCGAGCGAGATGGGTCTGACCCCCGGCACCTTCGATCGTGTCCGAGCCGGCCGCGGCGGCGATGCGGACGACACGCCGCACATGGTGCTGGGCGTCCCGCTCGACGCCGATCGTCAAACGATCCAATCTGCGTGGCGAACCCTCGTTCGCGAATTGCATCCGGACCGCCTGATCGCAAACGGAATGCCCGAGGCATTCGTCGCGGTGGCGCAGGCCCGACTGGTCGCCGTCAATCACGCTTATGCGGCGCTGATGCGACGGCAATCGTCGCCGACGGCCGATGGTTCTTGACCTTTATTCCCGCGCGCTCCTACATCGCTGCGCGCCAGACGGTTGGACGGCCGCGGGCGGTCGCGAGATCGTTCGAGGAAAGTCCGGGCTCCACGGAAACAAGAGTGCCGGGTAACGCCCGGCGGGTGCGAACCCAGGGAAAGTGCAACAGAGAAGAGACCGCCGACGTCCCCTCGCGGGGGCGGGCAAGGGTGAAACGGTGTGGTAAGAGCGCACCGCGATCTCGGTAACGAGATCGGCAAGGCAAACCCCACTCGGAGCAAGACCAAATAGGGGCGACACGTGCGCCGCGGACTCTGTTCGCAGCGCACAGGCTGGTTTTCGAGCTGTCGTCCGGGTCGGTCGCGTGAGGCGTTCGGCAACGAGCGTCCCAGAGGAATGGTCGTCGCTTGCTCTTCGGAGCAAGGCACAGAACCCGGCTTATAGACCGTCTGGCGCAATTCCCCGCGCGCTGCCCCTGGAGCGGCTGGATAGAAATAGAACAAACAATGAACATTTCTACTTGAGCCACGCTGCTAGCGCGGCTGATCTGGAATCTTAAGCCTTTAGGAAACCATTGTTTTCCACCCAGATCCTTTGACTCCCATAATTTCCCATGATATCCCATTTCATCCCGTAACGATCTGCCTCACGGCATGTCCTTCCGGGTTGGGGACTCAAAAACCTCTTTCCGATCAGCCGGTTGGAGAGAGCTCAGCAGAGCGGTCAGGGCCGGGATGAGGTCGTTCCTCTCCAGTTTCACCTTCAAGATCGACGCGAAGGGTCGCGTCTCGATCCCGGCTGCATTCCGCACCACGCTCGTCGAGTTCGGCTCGAAGGAATTCCTGGCGTTCAAGTCGCCGACGGCGCGATCGATCCACTGCGTCACGGCCCAACTGATCGAGCAACTGACTGCCGCGCAGAACCCGCTCGCGGCGTTCGGGATCGGCGATCCGACTCTCGCGACGGTCTCGCTGCCCGAGATCGATCCGATCGAGCCCGATCCCGATGGCCGGGCGGTGCTGCCACGCCACCTCATCGACTATGCCGGACTCGACGGCATGGCGCTGTTCGCGGGGCGCGGTTCGTACTTCGAGATCTGGGCGCCCGGCACTTTCGCCACGCATCAACAGGCGCTGCGTCAGCACCTCTCCCCGCGAGGGCAGCCATGAATGCGGCGCACGTCCCAGTCATGGTCGCTGAAGTGGTGGCCGCGCTGCACCCGCACGCGGACGCCATCCTGGTGGACGGCACATTCGGACGCGGCGGCTATTCATGCGCGCTCCTCGATGCGGCGCGTTTGCAGGTATTCGCGATCGATCGTGATCCGGACGCAATCGCTCACGGCATCACGCTCGCCCATCTCTACGACGGGCGACTGACGATGATGAGCGGCCGCTTCGGCGAGATGGACCAGCTCCTGGCCAGCCATGAGATCACGGCCGTCGACGGCGTGGCGCTCGATCTCGGCGTGTCTTCACCGCAGATCGACGACGCGGATCGCGGATTCAGTTTTCGAGCGGATGGGCCGCTCGACATGCGCATGGAGAAATCCGGTGCCAGTGCTGCCGACATCATCAATCACGCCTCCGAGCAGGAACTCTCGGAGACGATTGCGACACTGGGCGAAGAGCGGCATGCGCGCCGCGTTGCACGGGCCATCGTCGCGGCCAGACTCGAAGCGCCACTCACTCGTACCCTGGAACTCGCGGAGATCGTGCGTCGTGTGGTCCCGCGCGCGAAAAACGGCATCGATCCGGCCACCCGCACCTTCCAGGCCCTTCGGCTTCGCGTGAACGACGAGCTGGGCGAGCTCGGCCGCGGATTGGCGGCGGCGGAGCTGATCCTGAAGCCCGGCGGTCACCTGGCGGTGGTGAGTTTCCACTCCCTGGAAGATCGCATCGTGAAGCGGTTCCTGCGCGAGCGCAGCGGCGGCGAAGGTGTCTCGCGCTACGTGCCTGAACGTGCCAAGCGACCGCCCAGTTTCACGCTCGAGACGAAAAAGCCGATCGAAGCGTCGGCGGCCGAAACCGCCCGCAATCCGCGCGCGCGTTCGGCGCGGCTTCGGGTCGCACGACGCACCGAGGCGCCGGTCTGGAGCGCGCAACAGGCCGGGGGCCGCGCATGATCCGCGCCGCAACCGCTCTGTGGATCGCACTCGCCGGCGCCGTGGGGTTCGGCTTGTTCCACCTCAAGCACCAAGTCCACGCGCTCGACGAGGATCTGCTCCGCCTCAACCGACAGATCGCCGCCGAGCATCAGACGATCCATGTGCTGAAAGCCGAGTGGAGCTATGTGAACCAACCGCAACGGTTGGAAGCGCTGGCGCATCGCCATCTCGATCTGACGCCGATGAAACCGCGCCAGCTCATGCGCATCGCCGAGCTGCCGTCTCGCCCTGCGGAGGACGTCGCGATTGCGTCCCCCCCCACGCCCCCGACCGCCCTACCGGTCGGCGCGGCGACGTCCTCCGCTCCCCGTTCAACCGCCAATGCGCCCGTCCCGATGCCATCGCGACCGACGGCCGCACCGCGCCCGAGCGTGATGCGCGCGCCGGCGAGCGGCTTCCGGCCGGTGGTCGCGCAGCCTGATACGCCGGCACTGGGACCACGCTGATGGCAAGCCGTGTCGGCGACATCCTCGCTCGGGTCCCGGCGCGCCTCACCCTCGATGGCACGGCAAAGGAAGCGATCGAGACGGCGCGCCATCGCATCGTGGTCGCCGGCGCCCTGTTTGCGCTGGCGTTCAGCGTCATCGCCGTGCGGTTGTTCGACGTCACGATCCTCAAGGAGGCGCAGGAGCCGCGGCCGCAGCGGGTTGCCGAGACCGGTCGTGTCGAGATGGACCGCGCGGACATCATCGATCGCAACGGCGTGCTTCTGGCGACGTCACTCGCCACGGCATCGCTCTATGCCAATCCCAAGCAGGTTTTCGATCCGCAGGAGGCCGCGAGCAAGCTGGCGCGCACCCTGCCCGGCCTCAACGAGCGCGAGATCGCGCAGCGTCTGGCATCGGAGCGCAGCTTCATCTGGATCCGCCGCAACCTCACGCCCAAGCAGCAGGACGCCGTCAATCGCCTCGGCCTGCCGGGCATCTACTTCCAGCGCGAGGAACGACGCGTCTACCCCCACGGCACCCTGACCGGTCACGTCGTCGGCTTCACCGATGTCGACAATCGCGGCCTGATGGGCGCCGAGCAGGCCTTCGACGATCGGCTGAAGAGCCGGTCAGAGCCGCTGCAGCTGTCGATCGACATCCGCGCCCAGCATGCCTTGCGCGAG
>JANNTF010000967.1:0-6484 GCA_031403455.1 Alphaproteobacteria bacterium
GCGCCGGGCCCTGCTTTGGCTTTACATTATCACATTGTTTGTGCCGTTCCATGTCGTGTTGATCCCGACTTTCCTGATCATCCGGCAGTTCGGCCTCCTCAACACCCACGCCGCGCTGATCATCGCCTACACGGCCTTCTCGCTGCCCTTCTCGATCTGGCTTCTGCGCGGCTTCTTCGAGGCGATCCCCGAGGAACTCGAGGACGCAGCGGCGATCGACGGCGCGTCGCTGCTCAAGACTTTTCACCTGATCATCCTGCCGCTGGCCGGTCCGGGCCTGGCGGCCGTCGCCATGTTCAGCTTCATCCGCGCCTGGAACGAGTTCCTGTTCGCGCTCGTCTTCCTTCAGTCGCGCAATTTGTTCACGCTCCCGATCGGGCTCGCCAGCTTCCAGGAAGAATTCACCTTTCGCTGGGACCTGATCATGGCGGGCGCGAGCATCATCACCTTGCCGGTGCTGTTCTTCTTCCTGCTCATGCAGCGATTCATCGTCCAGGGTCTGTTGGGCGGCGCCGTCAAAGGCTGAGCGCCGTCGCGGGCGACGAACATTATGCGTCTGACTTCAACCGAGGGAGCGTGAGATGAAATTTGGAGCGTCGATCTGGCCATTCCAATGGGAGCCGCCCTATGACGCCGCGATCAAGCGGCTGGCCAGCCTTGGATTCAAGGCGACCGAGCTGATCGCCTGGAACAAGGATTTTCTGAAGGACTACTACACGCCGGCCACCATCGCGAACCTCAAGAAGCTGCTCGACGGCGAAGGCGTCCAGCTGTCGCAGTTCGTATCCACGCCGCATGATCTGTCGAGCGGCGACAAGGACAAGCGCGAGGCTGCGGTCGAACATTGGAAGCGAACCGTCGAGGTCGGCGCGCAGCTCGGTTCGCCGATCATCAACATGGTGAGTTCCCATCCCTTCGCGGTGAAGGACGGGCAGGAAGTGCCGCGCATCACGACCAAGCCGCTGGTTTCGAAATACGGCTATGTCCCGCCGCGCGGTCTCGACTGGGACCAGAATTTCAAGGACTACGTCGTGGCGATGCGGCGCTGCGCCGATGCGTGCGAGGCCGCAGGCGTGCTGATGTCGGTCGAGCCGCATCCCGGGCGCTACCTCGCCAACACCGACGGCGCGCTGCGCCTGCTCGAGCACGTGAACTCGAAGGCGATGGGGATCAATCTCGATCCGAGCCACACGTTCCCGGTCGGCGATTTTCCGAACATCTCGGTCTATCGGCTCGGCACGAAGATCATTCATTGCCACGTGTCGGACAATGACGGCGTGACCAACGTCCATTGGCGGCCCGGTACGGGCAAGATCGACTGGACGGCGATGTTCCAGGCGTTCAAGGACGTCGGCTACGACGGCGTGGTCTCGATCGAGCTCGAGGACGTGCCGGGTGTGTCACGCGGCCCCGCCTCGACCGCGCCGGGGGTGTATCGCAATGTGACGGCGACCGATGTCTTCGCCAACGAAACGGTCCTGGCGATGAAATACCTCAAGGACATCTGTGGCGAACTCGGCATCCGTTGCGCGTAGCTCGGATCCGGGCCGCATCGCGCCGGTGGGAGCCGCATCGTGAAGCGCGCGATTCTGAAGGCGGCACGGAGCCACGAGCTCTGCGCCGCCGCTCCGCCCGAGCCGCGCGATGACGAGGTCGTCGTGCGGGTGCGCGCGAGCGGCGTCTGCGCGTCTGAACTTCATGCGTGGCGCAACGGCGACGGTGCGCCGCGGCCGCTGGGCCATGAGGTCGCCGGGGAGGTGAGCGCGGTCGGCTCCGCGGCGCGCGCGTTTCGTGTGGGCGACCGCGTCACGGGTCTGTTTCAACGCGGCTTTGCCGAGTACGCCGTCGCGCCCGTCGATCGGGTGACCCTCGTACCGGCGGTGATCGCACTCGAGCACGCTTTTGCGGAGCCGCTGGCTTGCGCGGTCAGCGCCGCCGATCGCACCAGAATCGCGCCCGGCGATCGTGTCGTCGTCATTGGCCTCGGCTTCATGGGGCTGCTGATGCTGCAGCTCCTGCGACTCAAGACTCCGTCGGCGTTGATCGGCGTCGATCTGCGCGAGGAGGCGCGCGCGCGGGCCATCGAGCTCGGCGCGGATGCCGTCTTCGCGCCCGCGGAGCTGGGCGACGATGCGCGCCTGGTGTTGCCGATCACGGCGGGCGACTCGCGTGGCTACGATGTCGTCGTGGAGGCCACGGGAACGCAGGATGGGATCACGCTTGCCGGCGAGCTCGTCAAGCTGCACGGCGTGATGTCGATCCTGGGTTATCACCAGGGAGGTTCGCGCTGCATCGATATGCAGCTGTGGAACTACAAGGCGATCGACGTGGTCAATGCGCATGAACGCCGGGTCGATGTCCGGATGGCCTGCATGAAGCGTGGGCTGGCGCTGGCCGCCGCGGGACGCGTCGAGGTCGCGCGGCTCGCCACGCATCGTTTCCGCCTGGACGAGATCGACCGGGCGTTCGAGGCGCTCGAAACCAAGCCGCCGGGCTTCGTCAAATCGATCATTGTCTGCGATCCGCTGGCCTGAGTTCGCAACGACGAGAGGAGAGACGGAAGCATGTCGGACCACGGTCTGCTGTTCATCGGCACCTACAGCGAACAAATCCTGTTTGGCACCGGCCAGGTGCTGCACGGCAAGGGCAAAGGCATTCATGTATTTCGCTTCGACGCCAAGACCGGCGCGCTGACGCCGATCGGCATCAAGGAAGGCGTGCGCAATCCGTCCTACATCGCCTTCGATCCGACGAAGCGCTTCCTCTACTGCGTGAACGAGTTCAAGGAATTCGAAGGCAAGGCGAGCGGCGCGGTCAGCGCGTTTCGCATCGACGCCGCGACCGGCGGGCTCGAATTTCTCAACACCAAGCCGAGCCACGGCACCGATCCCTGTCACCTGATGGTCGATCGCACCGGCGGCAACGTACTGATCGCCAATTTCGCCAGCGGCAGCGTCTGCGTGCTGCCAATCGCCGAGGACGGCTCGCTGCGCGACGCCAGCGAGGTGGTCCAGCATGTCGGCTCCAGCATCGACCCGCGGCGCCAGGCCGGGCCGCATGCGCACGCGGTCGAGATCGACGCCGCCAACCGTTTCGTCTTCGTACCCGAACTCGGGGCCGACAAGGTGATGATCTACGTCCTTGATCCCGCGCGCGGCAAGCTGTCGCCCAATCCGAAACAGCCCTCGATCTCCGTGGTCCCGGGCGCTGGTCCACGCCAGCTCGTCATGCACCCCAACGGACGCTTCGCCTATCTCATCAACGAACTGAACTCGACGATGACCGCCTATGCCTATGATGCGGGTCACGGAATTTTGCGCGAGCTGCACACGCTGCCGACTCTGCCAGCGGGCTTCACCGGGCAGACCAGCTGCGCTGAAGTGCAGATGCATCCCACCGGCCGGTTTCTCTACGGCTCGAATCGCGGCCATGACAGCCTCGCGATCTACGCCATCGATCCGGCGACCGGGATGATGACGATCCTTGGCCATCACAGCACCGGCGGTCGCATCCCGCGCAACTTCGCGGTCAACGCGACCGGTGATTACGTGATCGCCGCCAATCAGGATTCGGACAGCATCATCGTGTTTCGGATCGATCCGGCGACGGGATTGCTGTCCAAGACCGGTCATGCCGTCGAGGTCGGCACGCCGGTCTGCGCGCGCTTCTTCTGACGCGCCGACCCGATTCACTTATTGCTCGACGCGTCCTAAGCTCCCCTTCCGGTTTCCGAGGGGGAGAGAGTTCTTGGCAGCACAACACGCGCGAATCGCGTTCGGCGGAAAGGCGATCTACGGTGCGCGCATCGGCATCCTGATGCTGGAGGCGCGCTTCCCGCGCATTCCCGGCGATATGGGCAATGCGACGACTTGGCCGTTCCCGGTCCTCTACAAGGTCGTAGCGGGCGCGTCGCCGCAGCGCGTGGTGCGCGAACGCGCGGCCGGTTTGCTCGAACCCTTCCTCGACGCGGCGCGCGAACTCGTGCGTCTCGGCGCCGACGGCATCACCTCGAATTGCGGATTCCTGTCGCTGTTCCAGGACCAGATCGCGGCTGCCGCAGGCGTGCCCGTCGCGATCTCCAGCATGATGCAAGTGGCGATGGTGAACCGGCTGCTGCCGCCGGGAAAGCGCGCGGGCATTCTCACGATCAGCGCGGCAACGATGACGGCGGAGCATCTCGCCAAGGCGGGCGTGCCGGCCGACACGCCGGTGGGTGGCACCGATGGCGGGCGCGAATTCACGCGCGCGATCATCGGCGATGAGGCGCAGCTGGATGTCGCCGCCGCCGAGCAGGACATCCTCGATGCCGGCGCCGCGCTCGTGAAAGCCAATCCCGATATCGGCGCCATCGTTCTCGAATGCACGAACATGGCGCCCTATGCGCGCGCGCTGTCCGAGCATCTGCGCCTGCCCGTCCACGACATCTACAGTTTCGTCACTTGGTTCCACACCGGCATTTCACCGCGCGATTTCGGGCACCCCGCCAGCGCATTGCGCTCATGGAGAGAACGATGAGCGCACCGCTCACCACGGCACTCGCGAAATTCATCGGCGGCTTTCGCGCCGCCAAGCTTCCCGCCGCCGTGCGTGCACGAACGCTCGAGCTCGTTTTCGACGGCAGCGGTGCGCTCGTTTCCGCGGCCAATCCGCGCTACTCGACCGGCCGCCTGATCGCTGGGCTGATCGCGAGCCAGGGCGGCAAGCCGCAGGCGTCGATCGTCGGACACGGCTTCAGGAGTTCCGTCGTCAACGCCGCGCTCGCCAACGGCACGATGGGCTATGCGTCGGATGTCGAGCCGCATCACCCCGAGGCGATCTTGCATCCCATCGCGGTGATGATCCCGACTGCGCTTGCGGTGGGTGAACATGTCGGCGCGAGCGGCTCCGAGTTTCTCGCCGCCGTCGCCTTGGGCTGCGAGGTCGAATATCGCGTGTCGATGGCGCTCGGCCCGGCGGAGCAATATGCGCTCGGCTTCCATCCGTCCGCGGTTTGCGGCTGCTTCGGCGCGACGGCGGCGGCGGCGTTCCTGCTCAAGCTCAAGCCCGAAGCCGTGACGCGCGCGCTCGGTCTCGCCGCGTGTCAGGCCTCGGGCATGATGGCCTGGGAAAGCGACCCGACCGAGAATGCGCGGCCCTTCCAGATGGGCGTCGCCGCGCGCAACGGCGTCACCGCGGCGCTGCTGGCGAAGAGCGGCTTTGGCGGGCCCGATGCCGTGTTCGATCACGGCCACACGATCTTCCGCGCGTTCAGTCGCAAGCCACGACCGCAGAAGCTGGTCGCCGGTCTCGGCACGCGCTGGGACGGCGTGATGGAGCTCGCCTTCAAGCCATATTCTTGCGTGTCGTTTCTCCATCCCGCACTCGATGCGCTGCTCGGGATCGTGCGCGAGAACGATCTGCAACCCGACGACATCAAGAGTCTCACGCTCAAATTTCCCAGGGACGGCATCCATTGCATCGATGCCAATCCGCTCAAGAGCCATTGCGCGCAATACATCCTGCCGGTTGCGGTGGCGGATCGTGGCCTCGCGGTGGCCGATATTTTCGTCGATCGTCGGCGCAGCGATCGCAGTGTCGCGGCGCTCGGCAAGCGCGTACGCGTCGTCTCCGATCCGCAGCTCGACAAGCTGTTTCCCGATTTCTACGCCTCGATCGTCGAGGTGACGACGCGCGATGGGCGACGTTTCACGCGGCGCAACGACATCGCGCGTGGCTACCCCGAGACGCCGCTGGCGCCGGAGGAGCTGATCGCGAAATTCGAGCGCCTCGCCGGCTCCGTGATGTCCGGGCCGCGTGTCAAGGCGCTGGGCCGCGCGGTGATGGCGTTGCCGGCATCGCGCGATCTCGCGGGCTACGCCGCGGCGTTGCGCCGGAAAGCGAGGGCGCGGTGAGTCTCGCGGCGCCGCGTGCACTGAAGATCGGTCTCGCCGGATTCGGCAGTGTCGGGCAGGACCTCGCACGGCGGCTCTGCGACGGCGTCATTCCGGAGGCGCAGCTGGTCGCGATCACGGCGAGGAATCTCGCGCGCGCGACGATGAATACGGCGGGGTTGGATCCACGCCCGCGTGTGGTCCCGCTCGCCGAGCTCCCGGCGCTCTGCGACGTGGTCGTCGAATGCGCCACCGCCGATTCCTTTCCCGAGATCGCGCGCGCGACGCTGACCGCGGGGCGGATGCTGATCGCGGTTTCCGCCGGCGGCGTGCCGAGCTGTCCCGACATGCTGGATCTCGCGCGCGCGCATGGCGGGCGCGTGCGCATCGCATCGGGCGCCTTGCCCGGCCTCGACATCCTGCGTTGCGCCCGCGAAGGCACGATCCGACGCGTCCATCTGCGATCTCAGATCAAGCCTGGCTCGATGGCCCATGAAAAGTACGTGCTCGATCGCGGCTTCGACTTCATCGCCGCGCCGCCAACCCGAGCGGTGAAGATCTTCGAGGGCAGCGCGGGCGAGGCGGCGGCCGCGTTTCCGCGCCATTTCAATGTC
>JANNTF010000968.1:0-3450 GCA_031403455.1 Alphaproteobacteria bacterium
CTTCCCCGGCATGCTGCCGGTGATCAATCGCATCTGTGTAGAGCAGGCGATCCGCACCGGGCTCGGCCTCAACGCGGTGATCAACGAAGTCTCGATCTTCGATCGCAAGAACTACTTCTACCCCGATCTGCCCGCCGGCTACCAGATCTCGCAGTACAAGCGTCCGATCGTTTCCGAGGGCTGGATCGACATCGATCTGCCCGGTGGCGAGACCAAGCGCGTCGGCATCGAGCGTATGCATCTCGAGCAGGATGCGGGCAAGTCGATTCACGATCAGCATCCGCAGAAGACCTACATCGATCTCAACCGCGCCGGCGTCGCGTTGATGGAGATCGTCTCGAAGCCCGAGTTGCGCTCCCCAGATGAGGCCGGCGCGTATCTGCGCAAGATCCGTACCCTCGTGCGTTATCTCGGGAGCTGCGACGGCAACATGGACGAGGGCAGCTTGCGCTGCGACGCCAATGTCTCCGTGCGTAAGCCGGGCGCGGAACTCGGCACGCGCTGCGAGATCAAGAACGTCAACTCGATCCGCTACGTCGTGCAGGCGATCGAGTACGAGGCGCGCCGTCAGGTCGAGCTGCTCGAGGATGGCGGAACGATCCGGCAGGAGACGCGGCTGTTCGACAACAGCAAGGGCGTCACCCGGACCATGCGCTCCAAGGAGCACGCGCACGATTATCGCTATTTTCCCGATCCCGATCTGCTGCCTCTGGTGCTGGATCCGAAATGGATCGCCGAGATCAAGGCCAAGCTGCCGGAGCTGCCGGACGTCAAGAAGGCGCGCTTCGTGGCCGAGTACAAGCTCTCGCCCTATGACGCGAGCGTCCTCGTCGCAGAGCAGGAGAGCGCCGCCTTCTTCGAGGTGGTCGTGCAGGGCCGCAAGGATCCCAAGCTCGCGGCCAATTGGGTGATCGTCGAGCTCTTCGGCGCGCTCAATCGGTTGGGCAAGGACATCGCGACGTCGCCGATCTCGGCCAAGCAACTCGCCGGTCTGCTCGATCTGCTGGAGAACAATACGATCTCCGGTCGCATCGCGAAGGACGTGTTCGGGTTCATGATCGAGAGCGGCAAGGATGCGGCGGCGATCGTCGCGGAGCGCGGCTTGGTTCAGGTCACCGATAGCGGTGCGATCGAAGCGGCCATCGACAAGGTGATCTCGGAGAATGCCGCGAAGGTCGCGGAGTACCGTGGCGGCAAGCCGGCGCTGTTCGGATGGTTCGTCGGCCAGGTCATGAAATCGACGGGCGGCAAGGCGAACCCCGCCGCGGTCAACGAGATCCTGAAAAAGAAACTCGCCGGCTGACAGCGCGTGGGCGCCGCCCTGTTGATGACTTGCACCTCGACAGGTCAGTCGTTGTCGCGTACGCGTCGTGGATGAACGGCGTTCCGCTATGCTGCGGTGGTGACGCTCAGAACAGGTGAGGCGAGGAGCCCATGGCCACAGCGAAGAAGGCGACGAAGAAAGCCGCGCCCAAGGAAACCAAACGCAAGGTGCTCAAGGCCACGCCGACCATTCGCGTTGCAGCGATCAAGAGTGCCAAGCGCGCGGCGAAGGGCGCGCCGATCAAGAAGACCAAGCCGGTCACGGCGCCAGCTAAGGAACGCGTCCCGGGCCGACCGATCCTGCACGGCATGTTCCTCTCGATCCCCTCCTGCAAGGTCGGCCTCGCGTTGGCGATGATGGGCGTGCCGTTCGACTATCGACATGTCGATCTGATGAGCGGCGCCCAAAAGACGCCCGGCTTCCTCGCCAAGAATCGCTTCGGTCAGGTGCCCGTCCTCGAGCATGACGGTCATTACCTGTCGCAGTCGAACGTCATCCTGCAATACCTGGCCGACACCTACGGCAAGCTTGGCGGGCGCAGCGCGGCGGAGGAGATCCGCATCGCCGAGTGGCTGCAATGGGACCAGGACCGGATGGCGAGCCTCGGCATGGCGCGCGCTTTCACGCGGTTTCCGCAGATGAAGCCGTCGGATCAGGCATTGGAATTCGTGACCAAGCGTGCCGAACAAGCGCTCGATTTCCTCGATCGTCATCTCGGTACGAGCAAATTCGTGGCGGGACCGCACGCGAGCATCGCCGACGTCGCGATTTTCTCCTGGGTCGCCACCGCGGACGAGGCGGCGCTCGCGATGACGCGTTGGGCCAATGTCCAGGCATGGGCGGAGCGCTTCATGAAATTGCCCGGCGCCAGCCATCCCTACAATGCGATGCCCAAGCAGGATCGCATCGGGAATTGAGCTGCACAGACGCGGAGCGCCGATCGCCATGACCATCGATTTCTATACGTGGGCGACACCGAACGGCCGCAAGGTCTCGATCATGCTCGAGGAATGCGCGCTGTCCTACACGGTGCACAAGATCGACATCTCGAAGAACGATCAG
Organism: Alphaproteobacteria bacterium; assembly: GCA_031403455.1. Lineage (GTDB taxonomy): Bacteria > Pseudomonadota > Alphaproteobacteria > CACIAM-22H2 > CACIAM-22H2 > CAIOSQ01. The sequence goes on from JANNTF010000968.1 coordinate 2,387, forward strand.
TTCAAGCCGGAATTCCTCGCCATCAATCCCAATTCGAAGATTCCCGCGATCGTGGATCGCGATGGTCCGGGTGGTGCAAGTCTGGCGCTGTGGGAATCCGGTGCGATCCTGATCTATCTCGCGGAGAAGACGGGGCGGCTGATGCCCACGGAGCCGCGCGCCAGATACGCTTGCCTGCAATGGTTGATGTTCCAGATGGCGGGCGTGGGTCCGATGTTCGGACAGGCGCATCACTTCATGCGCTTCGCACCCGAGAAGATCGCCTATGCAGTCGATCGCTACGGCAAGGAAAGCAAACGTCTCTACGGCGTGATGGACAAGCGGCTGGGCAGTTCCGCGTTCCTGGCGGGCGACGCGTATTCGATCGCGGACGTCGCGACCTATCCTTGGGTCGCACGCCACGAATGGCACGGCGTCGCGTTGGCGGAATTCCCGGACGTTCAGCGCTGGGCCAGCGCTTTGGCGGCGCGGCCGGCGGTCGTCAAGGGAATGACGATTCCAACCTGAAGGCCGGCATCGCGCGGGGCGTGATCAGGCGGCGGCGATCGCGTCGGCAAGCGAGACCTGGACGCCCAAAGGCGCGGACGGCATCGCGTGGCTGGTATCGTGTGTCCGTGGCTTGCTGCGATCTTCGCGCTTCACCTGGGCCGAGAGCGTGAGAATTTCCTTGCGCGCCTGCGTGAGGATCGCCAGCTGGCGATGATCTTCGCGATCGATGACCTGCATGCAGGCCACGCGGTTCTCGATGAGATCGAGCATCATGTCGATTGAACGTCGGCTCAACATCGTCGTTCCTCCAGTGAGACTCCGGCAGAACCGCCGCCCGCGTGGGCCTTCTCAGCTCCGCAATGATCCGGAGCGTCGGCCAACTTCGTTAACTTCTGGTAAAAGCATTCTGCTTCGCGGGATGGTCGGCCGAACCCGCCGCATCAACCGTGTGCGTTGACCGACGCCGATGCGTGGCCGTTCGTTGACAGACGGGGCGTGCGTCTCTAGAACCCCGGCCTTGCAAACGCCGTGTCAATGTCGCTCTTCGTGCGGAGGGGTGGCCGAGTGGCTGAAGG
>JANNTF010000969.1:0-1361 GCA_031403455.1 Alphaproteobacteria bacterium
TGTCGGAAGGCAATTTCGACGCCGACGGCCGCCAGCGCGAATCCCTCGGCACACTACAAAACCGGTTCCGGGTTCCGAATTCGGAACCTGGAACCACTTTTTGAACCGAATTCTCGCGGATTCAGTCGCTCATGAGCACCACGCCTGATCAATCTTCCTCGACCAGCGGCACGGTCGGGCAGCTGGTGGCGATTCTCGGGGGCGCTTTCACGCTGCAGATCGCCGGTGCGGCGCTCGCCCTCGCGGTGCCGCTGCGCATGGCGCTCGACGGGCGCTCGGCGGCGCTGATCGGCCTCACCGGGTCGGCGAGCGCGATCGGGTTCCTGGTCGGCTGCATGACGAGCGCGATGCTGGTGCGGCCGATCGGGCATATCCGCGCCTTCGCCGTTCTCGCGGCGGTGCAGGCGGTCATCACCCAGCTCTTCGCGCTCACCGACGATCCTTGGCTGTGGGTGGGCTTGCGCCTGGTCAACGGCACGGTCAATGCCGCCCAGTTCGTGATCGTCGAGAGCTGGGTCAACGATCGCACGCCCGATGCGCTGCGCGGCCGGATGATGTCGATCTATGTCGTGTGTTCGCGCGCCGGACTGATCCTCGGCCAGATGCTGCCATTGGCCTTCGCCGGCGCCGGCTTCGAATTGTTCATCGCCGCGAGCGCGTTCTATTCGCTCGCCCTGATTCCCGTGGCGCTCAATCGCGCGCCGAGCCCCTCGCCGCCACCGGCCGTGGCGACGATGAATCTGCGCGATCTGCTGGGCGTCGCGCCGGTCAGCTTCGTCGCGTGTTTCTATGTCGGCCTGGTCGGCAGCGCCGTGTTCAACGTCTTGCCGCTCTACGGCGTCGGCATCGGCCTGGGCAATGTCGCGATCAGCCTGCTCGCGGCGACGATCCAGCTCGGCTCGCTGATCATGCAATGGCCGCTGGGCTGGCTCTCCGATCGCCACGACCGGCGCGCGGTGATGGTCGGCGCGGCGCTGACGACCGTGATCGGCGGGCTGGTCGTGGCCCTGCCTTTCGGCCTGCCGATCGTCCCGCTGGCCCTGCTGATCGCGGTGGCCGTCGGTGGCTGTCAGGCCGTGTACGCGATCGCGGTCGCGCATGCCTTCGATTTCGCGGGGAGCGAGCGCAGCGTCGCGCTGTCGAGCAGCCTGATGCTGGTCTGGGGCGCGGGCGCGACGCTGGGACCGCTGGCGGCGGCCGGTGCGATCGATCGCCTGGGCCCGTCGGGTCTGTTCGTGCACGCCTCGGTGTTCTCGCTCGCCTTCGTCGGCTTCGCGCTCTGGCGCATGACGCGCCGCAAGCCGAAGCCGCCGGCGGAACGCGAGCGCTTCGTCGACGTGCCGCCGACCTCGCCCGGCGCG
>JANNTF010000970.1:0-4356 GCA_031403455.1 Alphaproteobacteria bacterium
AGCGAAGCGCGCGTGAACTCCGCGACCGTGCAGCCGATGATCGCGTTCGAGAGATACATCAGCAGGCCGACCGGCGGGGTGACGCCGCCGATGGTCAGGTTCAAGACGACGATCAGCCCGATATGCACCGGATCGATGCCGACGCGCAGCGCGATCGGGTGCACGATCGGGACCAGAATGATCATCGCCGAGACCGTGTCGAGGAACATGCCAGCCACCAGCAGAACCAGATTGAGGACCAGCAGGACCAGCAAGGGCTCGCTGACCCGCGCCAGCAGGAAGCGCAGCACTTCCTGCGGGATGCCTTCCCAGGTCAGATAGAAGGCGAAGGCGGTCGCGAAGCCGACGATCAGCATCAGCGAAGCGGTCGCCTCGACGGTTTCGTGGATCGCCGTGCCGATGTCGCGCAGGCCGAGCTGGCGATAGATGAGGGTGCCATAGGCGATGGCGATCACCACCAGGATGGCGCCCGCTTCCGTCGGCGTGAAAACGCCGTAGCGGATACCGAAGACGATGAAGAACGGCATCAGCAGCGCGAGCGCCGCGCGCCGCGTCGCGCCCAGCAGCCGGCTGCCGAAGCTGCCGTGTGACGCATGTTCCAGCGCGGCGGCGGCGCCATAGCCGGACCGCCGCACCACGAGATGCACGGTGATCATCAGCATCGCGCAGAGCAGCAGCCCTGGAATCACGCCGGCGGCGAAGAGCCGGCCGATCGATGTCTCGGTCATCGCGCCATAGAGAATGAAGCCGATGCCCGGCGGGATGATCGGCGTGATGATCGAGGAGGCCGCGATGATCGCGGATACGAAAGGGCGAGGATAGCCGCGCGCGACCATCGGCATGCCCACGAGCTTGGCTTGCATGGCGGCATCGGCGGCCGCCGAGGCCGAGATGCCGCCCATCAAGGTCGCAAGCAGGATATTGGCCTTGCCCAGCCCGCCGATGCTGCGTCCGACCAGCGTGTCGACGAGCTCGAACAGACGCTGCGATACCCCGGAGAGATTCAGGAGTGAGGCCGAGAGGATGAAGAGCGGAATTGCGATCAGCGGGAAGGAGCCGAAGGAGGATTGCAGCTTCTGCGCGAACGCCTCGGCTGGAACGCCTTGGGCCGAGAGGAAGAACACCAGCGATCCCGCACCGAGCGCGATCGCGACCGGCGCGCCGACGCAGAGTCCGATCAGAAACACGGCCATCGGGATCAGGTCCATCGCCTATCTCCGGAAGAGCAGGCGGACCAGCGACGAGATGCTGAACCAGGCGATCGGCAGATAGAAGATCGAACCTGGAAGCCGCAACACCGCGGTGGGGTTGGTCATATTGATGCGGATCTGTTTGAGCGCGAGCGCACCGACCAAGACCAGCACCACGATCTGCAGCGCGACGCTGAGGAACTCGAGCACCCGGCGCGGCAGCCTGCGCGCAACCATCGCCGAGTCGAAAATCCGGGGATGGCTGTCACCGCCATAGATGAACGCGGCGCCGATGAATCCGACCCAGCAGAAGGCGATCGATGCGACCTCTCCGGTCCAGGCGGCGGGCCTCTGCGAGACGTAGCGGGTCAGCACGCCCCAGATCACGCTGGCGACGATGGTGACGATGCCGATCACCACGATCGAGCTCTCCGCGCGCCGCGCGAATTGCCCGATCCCGGCGAGCAGACCCCGGTTGGGGTCGCGCGCCGGGACCGTCGCATCCGTCATTGCCAGATCGCCTGCGACGCGTCAGGAGCCCTTGAGAATTCCACGCACGCGGTCGAGCAAGCCTGGCGTCCAATTGGTGAAGCCCGCATAGACCGGGGCGGTCGCCTTCTGGAAATCCTCGACATTGGTGACCTCGACGATCTTGACGCCGTTCTTCTGCAGATCGGCGACGACCGTGGCTTCCTTCTCGAGGGTTGCCTTGAACAGCCACTCGCCGGAATCCTGGGCTTCCTTGAGCAGAATGGCGCGCTGCGCTTCCGGCAACTTGTCGAGGAAGTTGGCGTTGATGATGATGCCGAGGAAAGCGGCGAAATGCCGGGTCATCGAAACGTTCTTGCGGACCTCGTAGAGGCGGGTGCCGAAGATGGTCGGCAGCGGCGCCTCGGCGGCGTCGACCACGCCCTGCGACAGCCCTGTGTAGACCTCGGACCATTGCAGGGTCACCGGGCGTGCGCCGAGCGCTTCGAAAGTCTTCTGATACATCGGGATCGGCGGCACCCGGATCGACAGCCCGCGGAAATCCTCGACCGTCCGGATCTCCCGGTTCGAAATGACGTTGCGGCTGCCGATATACCAATTGAAGGCAAGCGGCATCAGACCGCGCTCCTTCGACTTGGCGACCAGCTCGCGGTAGAGCGGCGAGGCGAGCACCTTGGCGAAATCGGCCGGATTGCCGACCAGATACGGGGCCGCGAGGATGCCGAAATCCGGCACGAAGTCCGCCATGTACCCGGGATCCGTCAGCGTGATGACGTTGGCGCCCTGCTGGACGAGCTGCAGGATCTCCTTGTTGGGGCCGAGCTGCTCGCTCGGGAACACGGTGACGCGGATGTCGCCGTTCGAGGCCTTGCGGACATTTTCGGCGAAGCGTTCGGCCGCGAGATGGAATGGCTCGGTCGGTGACAGGTTGTGCGCGAAGCGCAGCGTGATCTGCTGAGCCTGCGGCGCGGCGGCTGTTGCGAGCAGCAGAGCCGTGCCGCCGAGCATCGCCAAAGCGGAAATCCTGATGGATGTCTTCATATTTTCTTTCCCCCAATCCCATGAAGCCTGATGACAGCGGCGCCGAGCGGATCCTCGATAAGAGGCGCTTCGGTGAGCGCGAGATCGTCTGCGAACCCATTGCTCGCTCTTTTCGGCGGCTAACGCTTCAAGCGTAACGTTGACATTGCACGGCTAAGACTCAAAAATTCTTGGGTATTGCCCAAGCAGGTTTTATGCAAAGCCTCCGCAGTCTGATCTCCTCGCCGAGCGCGCTTTTCGCCTTCGAGGCGGCGGCGCGGCTGGGTTCCTTCACCGCCGCCGGTCGCGAACTCAACGTCACCCAGGCGGCGGTGTCTTTCGCCGTGAAGCAGCTCGAGGAGAGTCTCGGCGTCGGACTCTTCCATCGTCACCACCGCCGCGTCGAGCTGACCGAGGTCGGCGAGCGCCTGGCGCATGACGTCACGATCGGGCTCGCGCATATCCGCCGCTCGGTCGAGGAGCTGAAGCGGCGGCATGGCGATCATCGCGTCAGCCTCGCGACGTCGACCGGTTTCGCGGCGTATTGGATGGTACCGCGGCTCGCGCGTTTCCATGTCGCGCATCCCGATGTCGAACTGCGCATGATCACCACCGACAAGGACGTCGATCTGGCTGCGGAGGGCATCGATCTCGGGATCTATCGCGGCAACGGCGCCTGGCCGCATTACGATAGCTGGCTGCTGGCGCCCGACCGCATCTACCCGGTCTGCAGTCCGCATTATCGGCTGACCCAGATGCCGGCCAGCCTCGCCGAACTCGCGCGGCTCGATCTGATCCATCTCGATGAGCCGTTCCGTTCGCGCCCGGGCTGGAACGATTGGTTCGCTGCCATGGGACTCAAATGGACCGACAAGGGCAACGGGCTGCGGCTCAACGACTACGCGCTCGTGCTCCAAGCCGCGGCCGAGGGCGAGGGCATCGCGCTCGGGTGGCACCATGTGGTCGAGGATTCGGTTCGTCGTGGCCGGCTGATCCGCCCAGTCGCCGACGAATACATCACCGAGCAGGGCATCTTCATCGTCGCGCCGCGGAACCGTCGCTTGTCCCCGGCGAGCGAGCACGTGCGCGACTTCCTTCTCAGTTTTTCGAGCCGGGTCACCTGAGCGGCAGCGGCTCCACCGCGCATGGTATCGTCGCCGCGTTATGATTTCGGGATTCTGCCGCGATTGCTTTGCGCTCGTCGAGCACGACGAGGCGACGCATTGCGCGAGCTGCGGCTCGACCCGGCTGGCGCGGCATCCCGATCTGTTCACGCTCTCGCTGGCGCACATCGATTGCGATGCATTCTATGCCTCGATCGAGAAGCGCGACGATCCGTCCCTGAAGGACAAGCCGCTGATCGTCGGTGGCGGTCGGCGCGGGGTCGTGACGACCGCCTGCTATATCGCGCGCAGATCCGGCGTGCGCTCCGCGATGCCGATGTACAAGGCCGTGCAGCTCTGTCCTCAGGCAGTGATCCTGCGTCCCGACATGGCGAAATACGCCGCGGTCAGCGCCCAGGTCCGCGCGATCTTCCTCGACGCGACGCCCCTCGTGGAGCCGCTGTCGCTCGATGAGGCGTTCCTCGAGCTGGCGGGAACCGAGAAGCATCACGGCCGCCCGCCGGCGATCGTGCTCGCCGATGTCGCCCGGCGCG
>JANNTF010000971.1:0-2728 GCA_031403455.1 Alphaproteobacteria bacterium
CATGCGCACGGCATCCAGGCGCTGGCAGCCGCCATTGTCCACGCGATCCGGCAGAGGATCGAAAAGAGCGCCGCGTGCGACGAGCATGGCGCCGCAACTTGGTCCAGCGGGCGCGGGGGCAGGCTCAGGAGTCGTGGTGCATCCGACCAACGCGCCGAGAATTAGACCGAGAAGGACAGGCGCGCGACCGCGTCGACTCATCGGGCGTCATCATAGGGCGTGCGCACGCGCCGGAGAATCGCTGATCAACCAGGGCGAAGGCGGTCTCATCGGGGTGAACGGCGTGATCGCGACACGGCCGTTCTCCGCGACGAGGACATGCGCATCCGGCACCGCGACCCAATGCTCGCTGACGTCGTCGAGCGGCTCGGACAGGACGACCAGTGCCGCGGCGTCTCCGGTGGCCAGACAACCGCCTGCGGAACCGCGCACGCCATCTGCCGTGCCGTGGAACAACGATGGCGATGCCGCATCGGATGCGTAGCGGATGGCGTATATCCGGTTGCCGTCCGTCAGCGCGGCGGTCAGCCGCAGCGGTTCACGCACGCCTTGCGCGGCCATTGTGGCTTCCACGAAACCGACGGTGCGCGCCAGCGACGCGATCGGATCGGCTTCGAGCCCGAAGGTGAGCCAGAGATAGAAAAACGTCTCGCTGTCCGTGGTCCCCTGGCGCGCCCGATAGAGCGCGGGCGACAGGGCGATGTCCAAGGCGCGGGCGACGATATCGAAGCCGCCGATCAGGCCGTTATGCATGAACAACCAGTTGCCGTGTCGGAAGGGATGACAATTCGCGCGGCTGGTGGACGTACCCGTTGATGCACGGACATGGGCGAAAAACAGACCAGCCTGGATTTGTTCGGCGAGGCTGCGGAGATTCTCGTCGTTCCAGGCTGGGCGGTAGTCGCGATAGAAGCCGGGCTCCGTTCGAGCGGCGTACCACCCGACGCCAAACCCGTCACCGTTGGTGGTGACGCGGCTCTTTCGGGCATGCAACGACTGGCTGATCAGCGAATGCTCCGGTTTGAACAGGAGCTGGTCGAGATACACGGGGCGACCGGAGTAGGCGAGCCATCGACACATCGTCGCTCCAGGGTGGTGTTGAGCCTGCATTCGACCCTAGAGGAGATGAATTAAGATACTGTTCTGAAACGATTACTTCACGGATCATTCTCGCGCGTCTTGGCGTTGAGGAGAAAAACCAAAGTAGTTTTTCTACCCTTAGGCGTAATCCGGAAGGCTTTAATCCATCCGCTCCGTGGCACGCGCGGGTTGAGAACTTCAGGATGCTCCCCGACTTACAAAGGGGTCCAGAGGATGATCACAGCAGTTACCACGTCACGCCGCCGCGGCAAGCTTCCCGACGGCAATCCCGATCCAGTCGACGTTCATGTCGGCACCCGGCTAAGGCTTCGTCGAACCTTGATCGGAATGAGCCAAGAGCAGCTTGCCGCTGCGCTCAACATCACGTTCCAGCAGGTGCAAAAATACGAGCGCGGAACGAACCGAATCTCGGCCTCGCGCCTGTTTCAGGCCAGTCGTGCGCTGGGAGTCGCCGTCGCCTGGTTCTTCGAAGAAATGACCGACAGCGCGGCCGCGGCAAGCGCCACGCCCGGTGTGGTCGCCGGTGAAAAGGCTGGCATCGACCCGGATCGCAAACTGCTGAGACGCGAGACGCTGGAACTGGTCCGCGCCTACTATAGCATCACGGATGTGCGGCTTCGCCGACGCCTCTACGAGATGGCGAAGGCGATGCGCGGCTGATCGCTGCTTCCCTCGCCGCCGAGGAGGCGCGCCGGCGACGAGGGACCGAGTGAGCGATGGATGCGCCTATGCTTGTTCGCGACGGTAAAGCGGCGCTAGCTCCGATGAATGCGGCGCCGGATCCTCAGTTGTGATCCTCATCGACCCGGATGGCCGTTGTGCACCCAACCTGCCGCGCAGTGCCCTGAAGCGTGAGGCGGCCCGTATGACCGCCGCCTCTCCCGGCGGGAGCAAAGACGGGCCGAATGACGACGACGACGCAGCCGCGCAGGCTGTTCGTGACCTGGGCTTCATCGAAGTCGTGCCGGCGCGGGAAGGCGTGCAGATCCGGATGCGGCCGATCCTCGTCTCCGGGCAGGCGGCGACTCAGCTGTATTTCTCCCTCGCGGACATCAAGCCGGCGCGTGTCGTGCTGGTCCGTTTCGATGACGAACGGCGGCAATGGCGCCATGAGATCTGCGGTGATTGGCGCCATACATTCGGCCGCCTCGACGCGCTGGTTTTCCGCAACGACAAGATCCCCGCCTATGCGGCGATGGAGCTCGAGCAGACCGAGCTTGGATCGCATCCCCAGGACGGGTTGCTCGAGCTTCATCTGCTGTGGGAACGCAATAAGCGGCGCTTCGATCCAGCGACGCTGCGGCGATTGGACCTCCACGAGCACACGATGATCTGCGGCTCCGCGGACCGCATCGTGATCAAACAGCTCGGTGCCCAACTCGACATCTATGGTCAGGCCTGGACCTCGACAGCGCCGGGCCGCGACATTGGTGACCAGCCCGATCCCGTATTCGCCGCGCGGGTAGCGGCCAATCTTCGTCGCTGCCTGGTGCTGGATGAACCGCTGTTTCACCGTGTCGAGGCGACCGTGCGTCGTGGGCCACGCACATCGATGCAGCTTTCATATCGACGCCTCGCACTGCCGTGGCGCACGGCGGATGGCGGGACTGTCGCGACTGCGACCATC
>JANNTF010000972.1:0-3148 GCA_031403455.1 Alphaproteobacteria bacterium
ACGTCGCCTTCGCCGTTCCCGACGGGGCCATCGAGGACGTGCTCGCGCAGGCGATCGCGGCCGGTGCGCGCGCCGGCACTATCTTGTCGAGCCTCCAGCTCGCGGCCGATCGCGATCCGCCGCTTGTCGCGCGTATCCAGCAGCGCTGCCGCGACGCCGGCTTCCTGCTGTGCGGCGGCAACGGCATGGGCTTCTACAATTTCGAGGACGGCGTGTGGATGTGCGGGTTTCGCACGCGCACCGACCACCGGCCGGGACGCATCGCCTTCCTTTCGCATTCCGGTTCGGCGCTGTGCTCGCTGGTCGATGCCGATGCGCGCATCGACTACAATTTCGTCGTCTCGCCGGGGCAGGAGCTGGTCCTCACACTGGCCGACTTCCTCGACGTCATCCTCGATCAGCCGTCGACCGGCGCGGTCGGCCTGTTCCTCGAGACGGCGCGCGACCCGGCGAAGTTCGAGGCGGTGCTCGCCAAGGCCGCGGCGCGTCGCATCCCGATCGTCGTCGTCAAGGTGGGACGCACCGAGACCAGCGCCCGGCTGGCGCTCAGCCATTCCGGCGCGATGACCGGCGACGACGACGCCTATCAGGCGCTGTTCGATCGCTACGGCGTGCAGCGCGTATCGTCTCTCGACGAACTCGCCACCGCATTGATGCTGTTCCAGCAGACGCCGCGGCCGCTGCGACCCGGCGGACTTTGCTCGCTCCACGATTCCGGCGGCGAGCGCGAGCTGATCATCGATCTCGCCGACCGGCACGGCGTGCCCTTCGCGCGCATCGGCGAGGCCACGACGGCGCGGCTTGCCGCACGTCTCGATCCAGGGCTCGCGCCGGTCAATCCGCTCGATGCCTGGGGCACGGGCAACGACGCCCAAGGCGTCTATCGCGACTGTCTGACGGCAATGATGGAGGACGCGGACACCGCGATCGGCGCCGTCGTCTGCGACCGCAAGCCGGGCGGACGGTTCCATCGTCGCCATGCCGAGCTCGCCCAGACGGTGATGGCCGCGACGGGCAAACCGATCGTCGTGTGCTCGAACCACCAGGGCTCCGGCGACTCGAGCGACACGGTGGAGATCGTGCGCGGCGGCGTTCCGGTGCTCGACGGCGTGCCGGCCTTCCTGACCGGCGTGCGGGCGATGTTCGCCTTCCGCGACTTCACCCCGCCCGGCCCGGCGCCCGCTATCGATGCGGCGACCATCGCGAACTGGCGCCGGCGTCTGACGGTCGACGGCACGATCGATGAGACCACTGCGCTCGCGTTGATCGCGGAGTTCGGACTCCCCGCGGTGGCGCATCGCGTCGTCCAGTCGCGCGACGAGGCCGTCGACGCCGCGGCGCAGCTCGGTTTGCCCGTCGCGCTGAAGACCGCAGCATCCGGGATCGTGCACAAGACCGAGGCCGGCGGCGTCAGGCTCGACCTCGCGAGCACCGACGCCGTAGCGGCCGCCTATGACGATCTCGCGGCGCGCCTCGGGCCTCGCGTGGTCGTCGCGCGCATGATCGCGCCCGGCGTCGAGATGATCCTCGGGATCAAGCGCGACGCGCAGCTGGGTCCGACGATCGTGATCGGTATCGGCGGCATCCATGCCGAGCTGTTGCGCGACGTGATCCCGGCTCGGCCGCCCTTCGACGCCGCCTGGGCCCTCAAGCTGATCGACCGGCTGAAGCTGCGCCGTCTGCTCGACGGCGTGCGCGGTCGCCCCGCCTGTGACGTGGCGGCGTTCGCCGAGGCCGCGGCGCGGCTCTCCGGCCTGGCCGTGGCCCTCGCCGACCGCATCCGCGAGATCGACCTCAATCCCGTCATCGTCCACGCCAAGGGATGCATCGCCGTCGACGCGATGGCGGTTGTAGAATGACGTCGCGCTCGCAACCTGCCTCAGCCCGAGGGACAAGCCGACATGGCCCGTGATCCACGCCACGACATCCTGTTCGAGCCGGTGCAGATCGGCCCGGTGCGCGCGCCCAACCGGTTCTACCAGGTGCCGCATTGCACCGGCCTCGGCTATGCGTTCCCCAACGCCCAGGCCGGCCTGCGTGCGACCAAGGCCGAGGGCGGATGGGGCGTGGTGTCGACGCAGCTCTGCGAGATCGACGCGACGTCCGAGCTGAACCATCCCTACGACCGGCTGTGGGATGACGACGACATCGCGGTCCAGGCCCGCATGGTCGACGGCGTGCATGCCCATGGATCGCTCGCCGCGGTCCAACTCGCCCATGTCGGGTTGACGGCCAAGAACATCTACAGCCGCGCGCCGGCGATGGGGCCGAGTTCGGTGCGCAACCTGCTGCCGCAATATCCCGAGCAGTCGCGCGCCATGGACAAGGCCGACATCCGCGCCTTCCGCGAGATGCATCGCGCCGCCGTCCACCGCGCGAGGCTCGCCGGCTTTGACATCATCTATGTCTACGCCGCGCACAACTCCGCGCTCGTGTCGCATTTCCTGTCGCGCCGCTACAACCATCGCACCGACGAATACGGCGGCTCGCTCGAGAACCGCGTGCGCCTGCTGCGCGAGCTGCTGCTCGACACGCGCGAGGCGGCGGGCCCTAACTGCGCCGTCGCCATCCGCTTTGCCGTCGACGAGCTGCTGGGTGATGCGGGGCTGACCTGCGAGGCCGAGGGCCGCGACGTCGTCGAGATGCTCGCCGACCTGCCCGATCTCTGGGACGTCAATATCAGCGGCTGGGTGAACGACTCCGCCACGTCGCGCTTCGCCGAGGAAGGTTTCCAGGAGCGCTACGTCTCGTTCGTGAAGCAGGTCACGGGCAAGCCGGTCGTCGGCGTCGGCCGCTTCACTTCGCCCGACACCATGGTCTCGCAGATCAAGCGCGGGGTGCTCGACCTGATCGGCGCGGCGCGGCCGTCGATCGCCGACCCGTTCCTGCCGAACAAGATCAAGGAGGGCCGCCCGGAGGACATCCGCGAGTGCATCGGCTGCAACACTTGCGTCTCGGCCGAGCGCTACGGCGCGCCGATCCATTGCACGCAGAACCCGACCATGAGCGAGGAGTGGAAGCGCGGCTGGCATCCCGAGCGCGTGCCGCCGCGCCGCTCGAACCGCCGGTTCCTGAACGTCGGCGCCGGCGCGGCCGGCCTCGAATGCGCGCTGTCGCTCGGCCGCCGCGGCTATGACGTGGCGCTGGC
>JANNTF010000973.1:0-4421 GCA_031403455.1 Alphaproteobacteria bacterium
CGAATGTGATGCTGCTGCGCCGGCGTGGAGTTCACGCCGGTCGCAGGAACCCGAGACTGGCCATTCGCATGAGGTTGTGGGCAAGCGCGTGCCAGAGGACGACGCAGCGCGCCTTGTCGTTGCCGCGCACGGTGATCTGGACGAAGCCGCGGCGCCGGAACTGTGCGTTGGCGCACTCGACGCTCGCACTGCGCAGCTTGTAGAGCGCGCGCGGCTCCAGAGCAGCGAGAACTTGCCATCGCGGTTCTCGACCAGGCTCGCATTCAGCGCTGCCGCGAAGCTCGGATCGTCGAGCGTCCAGATGGTTGACGAGCGGCGAGAGATGCACGACGTGCATAGCGACCGGTGGACGCCGAAGAGTGACGTTAGCCCGCGAAACACCGCTCACTAGTTGCAGGTGGGTTGCAGAAGCGCAGAAAAGCGAGTGTTACCGGGCTTTCTGCGTGTTGCGTTGTAACCGATGGTTACACCCCGACATGGACGTGACATCGTTTCCGTCCGCGGCGGGCGTAGAAGCTCCATACGCAGCACCCCAATGGAGAGTCTCATGAAGAAACACATCCTCGCTTTCTGCCTCGTTGCCGCCACCGCTTTGCCGGCCTTCGCGCAGACCGCGCCGGCGCCTGATGCCGGGCGCGACCCGCGCCGGCAGATGAACGAGCGGATGTGCCGCGATGTCGATGCACGCCTCGCGGCGCGGATCGCGTTCACGGAGGTCAAGGTGAATCCGACCGACGCGCAGCGCGGCGCCTGGTCGGAATTCGCGACCGCTGCGCGCGCCGCGGCGGCGCCGCTCAAGCAGCTCTGCGCCGCCCAGCCCACACCCGCCGCGGGCGACCTCGCCGCACAGCTCGCGGCGCGCGAGAGCTGGATGGCGGCGATGCTCGACTCGACGCGCCAGATGCGCGTGGCGGCCGAGAAGCTGCAGCCGGCTCTCAGCGATGAGCAGAAGACAGCACTGGCGGAGAACATGCGTGCCGGCGGCGGGCGCGGCCGCGGGCATCACGGTCACCGCGGCCCTCATCGCGGGTGAATCTCCGCGCGACGCCACCCCGGTGCAAAAAATCGCCGGGGTGGCGCGACGCGATTCGCGATCTTGGCGCCGTGCGGCGGCGCGCTTCGCCGCACCCATCTTCTTCGCAAGCTTGAACGCCTCGCGCGCGGCGCCGTCATGGGCGATGCCCTTGCCGGCGATCTCGTAGGCCGTGCCATGCGCAGGCGTGCAGATCGCCACGGGCAAGCCGCCAAGGAGCGTGACGCCACGCTCGAAGCCGCCGAGCTTGAGCGCGTATGTGTTGAACGGCGTGAAGAATACGGCATCGGCCCGACCGTCACGCGCGAGCTCGAGGCCGCATCTGAAATTCCGCAGCGCGAAGGCGCCGTCGGCCGCGGCGGCTTCGGCGATCTTGATCGTCGCCGGATCGCCATGCCCGAGATCCAGCAGGCTGATCATGCCCGGCGCATCGGCGGCATTCGCCGCGGTGGCGACCGACATCGCCGTCACGCTCACGCCGGCGACGCGCTCGCCCCATGCAAGCATCCGACGATCACCGATCACACGGACGACGCGATGCGCGACGTCCTCGCATCGTCGAGACCATCGATATCGAAATCGGGTGGGACCCGTCGTCTCCTGGCTTGATTGTCCTGGGAATACCCTGTCCTGTGACGACAGATGACAGTTGAAGCCGTCTCCGCGCCGCCGTCGATTCGTCCCGAGGCGCTCGATATCGTGCACGCTACGCCCATCGAGGTCGCACCGGGCATTCTGCTGCTGCGCCTGCCGCTCCCCTTCGCCCTCGATCACATCAACGTCTATCTCCTGGCGACGGACGATGGCTGGACTCTGATCGATACCGGTCTCGACTGGCCGGAGTCGCGCGCGGCCTGGGAAATCGCGCTCGCGCATGAGCTGCTGCGCGGCCACCCGATCACGCGACTGATCGTGACGCATCACCATCCCGATCATATCGGCCTCGCCGGCTGGCACGCCGCACGATGGAATGTCGGGCTGGAGATCAGCGCCGGCGAATGGGCGGTCGCGGGTCGCTACGGTGATCGCACGCGCGATCCGCATCGTGAACGCGTGGCGCTATGGACGACCAACGGCATGGCCCCGGCCGAAGCGGAAGCGCTGGTCACCAAGATGCCGACCTATCTGCGCTGGGTTCATGCCTTGCCGGACTCGCCGCGGCTGCTCGCGCTCGACCGGGTGATCGAAATCGGCGCGCGACGCTGGCGTCCGATCGTGGGCCGCGGCCACGCGCCCGAGCATGTCTCGTTGCTCTGCGAGGACGACGACATCCTGATCGCCGGCGACCAGGTGCTGCCGCGCATCTCGCCCAACATCAGCGTCTGGCCGGACGGCCCGCAGAATCCGCTGGCGCAATATCTCGACAGTCTGGACGATTTCGCGCGGCTCGGGCGCGATCCGCTCGTGCTGCCGTCCCATCACGGACCGTTTCGCGGCCTCACGACCCGCGTGAGCGAGATTCGCGCGCTGCATCATCTGCGTCTCGACGAGCTGCGCGCCTTCTGCGCGCAGCCGCGCTCGGCCCAGGATTGCCTGCCGCTGCTGTTCAAGCGCGTGCTGCGCGACCAGCAGATCGCCTTCGCGATGGGCGAAGCGTTGGCGCATCTGCACTACCTCGCGGCGCGACACGAACTGGTCGTCCAGCACGACATGGGCGTCGACCGCTATCTGCGCGCGCGTTGACGGGTTCGGGACCGCCATGGTCTGGTGACGGGGAATTCCAGGGGATCAGAACGCATGCCTCAATACATCAAGCTCGACCGCGAAAGTGGCGTGGCGACCATCACGCTCAACCGGCCGGAGGTGATGAATGCTTGGCATAGCGCCATGCGCAGCGAAGTGACCCTGGCGATGCGCGCGCTGAACACGGAAACCGGGATCGGCGCGATCATCCTGACGGGCTCGGGCGACAAGGCGTTCTGCGCCGGACAGGATCTCAACGAGACCAAGAGTTTCGACGCCGCGCGCTCGGCGGTCTGGATCGAGGAGTGGCGCTCGCTCTATGGCGCGATGCGTGCGCTCGACAAACCGCTGGTGATCGCGCTCAACGGCGTGGCGGCGGGCTCTGCCTTCCAGGTCGCGCTGCTCGGCGATGTGCGCATCGGTCATCCCGGCGTGCGCATGGGCCAGCCGGAGATCAACTCAGGGATAGCGAGCACGCTCGGACCTTGGATCATGAGGGAAATGATCGGGCTGTCGCGAACCATCGAGCTCACCCTCACGGGTCGCATGATGGACGCGGCGGAATGCCATCAAATCGGTCTGATCCATCGCCTCGTGCCGCAAGGCGAGGTGATGGCGACCGCGCGCGAGACCGCGCAGCTGCTCGCCGACAAGCCGCCGATCGCGATGCGCCTCGACAAGCGCCGCTTCCGCGAGGTCACCGAGGCCGGATTCGACGAGGCCCTCGTGGCCGGCGTGCGGATCCAGAAGGAATCCTACGGCAGCGGCGAGCCGCAGCGATACATGGAGAAGTTCCTCGCCGAGCGCGCCAAGCGCCGGCCAGCCTGATCCATCAACAAGACCCGAACCCGAAACAGGAGGCTCAAATGTCGATCCGTAGAGACCCAGATGCGACGCGCCCGTTGGCGTTCTCGCTCGAACGCCGCACGTTGCTCGTCGGCACGGGCGCCACGCTCGCCACAATCGCCCTGCCGCAGCGCGTCGGCGCCCAGGCCACGGAGCGCATCGTCGTCGCCGACCCCGGCGGCCCGTTCGGCGGCGCCTTCAAGGCGGCATTCCACGACACGGTGCAGAAGGATCTCGGCTTCGCCACGGCGCAGATCGCGCGCGAGCACGAGCCGACGGCGCAGGTCGCCGGCATCGTGAAGACCAAGAACTTCACCTGGGACTGCGTGACGCTGACCCTGTCGGCGCGCGACATCCTGCACAAGCAGGACATGCTCGAGCCGCTCGACTGGACCCTTCCGGACATGAACGAGATCATGAAGGAAGCGCGGCACACGCATTGGATGGGTCACGACGTCTACTCGTCGATCCTCGCCTACCGCACCGACAAATACGGCAATAACGGCCCGCAGAGCTGGCGCGATTATTTCGATGTCGAGAAATTCCCGGGCCGGCGCGCGATGCGGCGCAGCCCGATCGACACGCTCGAATTGGCGCTGCTCGCGGATGGCGTGGCGGCCGACAAGCTCTATCCGCTGGACGTCGACCGCGCGTTCAAGAAGCTCGACCAGATCAAGAAGCACATCGCGGTGTGGTGGACGGGCGGCGCGCAGACGACCCAGCTGCTGCAATCCGGCGAGGTCGACATGTGCCCGACGTGGAATGCGCGCGCCCAGGTCGTCGCCGATGCCGGCGGCCCGGTGAAGATCAATTGGAACCAGGCGCTCTATTCGATCGAGGGCTGGGGCATTCCCAAGGG
>JANNTF010000974.1:0-6827 GCA_031403455.1 Alphaproteobacteria bacterium
CTCGGCCTTCGCGCGCACATCCTTGCGCAGGCGCTCACGCGTCATGCCGATGGCGATCTCCAGCAGATCGCGCGCGATCGACTCGACGTCGCGGCCGACATAGCCGACCTCGGTGAATTTCGTCGCTTCGACCTTGAGGAAGGGCGCTTGCGCGAGCCGCGCGAGGCGCCGCGCGATCTCGGTCTTGCCGCAGCCCGTCGGCCCGATCATCAGGATGTTCTTGGGCAGCACCTCCTCGCGCAGCGCCTCGGGCAGCTGCTGGCGGCGCCAGCGATTGCGCAGTGCCACGGCGACGGCGCGCTTGGCGTCGTTCTGGCCGACGATGAAACGGTCGAGCTCGGAGACGATCTCGCGTGGAGAGAAGCTGGTCATTCCAGGGACTCGATGACGATGTTGCGATTGGTGTAGATGCAGATATCCGCGGCGATGCCGAGCGCGCGCTCGGCGATGGTCCTGGCGTCGAGGCCGTCGACCGTGACGAGCGCCCGCGCCGCCGCGAGCGCGAAGCTGCCGCCCGAGCCGATGCCGATCAGCCCGTCCTCGGGCTCCAGCACGTCGCCGGTGCCGGTGAGCACCAGCGAGACGTTCTTGTCCGCCACCGCCATCATCGCCTCGAGACGGCGCAGATAGCGGTCCGTGCGCCAATCCTTGGCGAGTTCCACGCAGGCGCGCGCGAGTTGACTCGGATGCTGCTCGAGCTTGGCCTCGAGCCGCTCGAACAGGGTGAAGGCATCGGCGGTCGCACCGGCGAAGCCGGCGAGGATTGCGCCGTTGCCCAGCCGACGCACCTTGCGCGCATTGGACTTGATCACCGTTGCGCCCAGGCTGACCTGCCCGTCACCCGCGATCACGACCTGTCCGTTGCGGCGCACCGACAGGATCGTGGTGCCGTGCCAAATCGCCGTCTTGTCGTTCTCGCTCATCGCGCTCCCGATCGTCTGGAAAGCAGTTGGTGTAAGCGGCCCTTGCCGCCCGGGCAAGGATGACTTGGCTCGAAATCCTTGCGGCCGCGAACCGCGATTGGGATGTTCCGTCGATGATCTCTTCGTCACGCTCATCGCACGGCTTCGTCGCGGCGCGCGATCCCACGGGGCACGGCTCGCTCTATGGTCCGCCGCCGTGGCGCTTTGCCGGGCACTCGCTCACGGTGATCGCGCGCTGCGAGGAGGCCGCGATCCGCGCGCTGCTTCCGGAGCCGTTGCTGCCCTGGGGAGAGCCGCTGGTGCGCTTCTCCGTGCATCGGCTGATCTGCGATCTCGGCCATGGCTGGGCCTGGGCGCAGGCGCATCCCGAGGCGAGCCAGCTCCACGAATGTGTCGTGGGTATCGCCGCGCAACACGACGGCGTGATCGGCTATTGGGATCCCTTCTTGTGGACCGACAGCGACGCCGAGCTCGCGGTCGGACGCGAGATGTATGGCTGGCCGCAGCGGCTTGGCACGCTGTCGCTCACGGCGCCGCATCCGCAACGCGGCTGGGCGTCGGGCGATCTGTGCGCCGGTCTCGTCGCGCGGCTGGGGCGCGGCGTGCTGGAGATCCAGCTCGCGGTCACATCCCAGGGCAAGCTGCCGGTTCCGGCGCCGCCCTTCGTCGGGTTCTTCGTCGAGCGTGCGCTGCCCGATCCGGCGACGGAGATCGTCACGCGCGAGCTCTTCCTTGCCGAGATGCGCGAGGTGACGATCTCGGATCTCTGGCATGGCGAGGCCAGGCTCGTCCTTCACGCGCCCGAACTCGCGCCGCTCGCGCCGAGCGAGATCCTTGGCGGCCAGATCAACACGGTGTCCTGGATCAAGGGTGGCGCCCGGCTCGTCGCTCGCCGCAGCGACCCCTTTCCGCGCCCGGCCTGGGGATGATTGGCACCCGGTCTCCGGTTGCCTAGACTTCGCCAACAGAGACCAAGGAGAGTCCGCCCGTCGCCGTCGTGACGTCGGGCCATGTTGAGGGAGAGACGATCACATGAACACGAACAGCAGCCGACGCCGGGTCAACCGCATGCTCGCCGCCGCGGCGCTCGGCGGCATCGCAGCGCCGATGGTCAATGGCCGCGCCAACGCGCAGGCCGTGAAGCTCGTGATGTCGCACCATGTGCCGACAACCCACCTCTATCACATCACTTCCGAGAACATGGCGAAGTACATCGCCGAGGGTTCCAAGGGCCAGGTGACGGTCGATATCCGACCGGCCTCGCAGCTCTTCAATCTGCGCACATCGGCGGAAGCCCTGCAGCTCGGCACCCTCGATCTCTGCTGGTCGGATCTCGGCACCCTCGCCAATTGGCAGCCGCAATTCGGCTTCACTTCGTTGCCGTTCCTGTTCGCCGATTACGATCACGCGAAGCGGGTCCTCTACGGCAAGCTCGGCGAGCAGGCCGCGGCCGAAGCGAAAGCGACGCTCGGCGTCGAAGTGCTGTCGTTCGGCGCGTCAGGGTTTCGCGTGTTCTGCGGGCGCCGGGAGATCCGCAGCGCGAGCGACTGCCGAGGCATCAAGTTGCGGGTGCCGGAGATCCCTGTTTATGTCGACATGGCGCGCGCGCTCGGCACCAACCCGACGCCGATCCCCGCGGGCGAGATCTACACCGCGCTGCAGACCGGCGTCGTCGACGCGTTCGAATCGCCGCCGGATTTCATCGTGTCGAGCAAGTTCTACGAAGTGGGACCTTTCTCGACGCGGACGTATCACATCTTCACCGAAGGATCGGTGTTCGCCAGCGCGCGCAGAATGGCCGGGCTCTCTGCCGAGATTCAGAAAATCATCCGCGACGCCGCCAAGCGCGCGGTGCAGGAAGAGATGTGGGTCGCCAATCTCACCGAGCAGACCAACGCGTGGAATACGCTCGCGCAGCGCACCAAGGCGGTCGCGGATCCCGACATCGCGAGCTTCCGCGAGAAGATGGCGCCGATGCATGACAATTTCATCGCCAAGACCGGCGCCAAGGGCAAGGCGTTCATCGACGGGGTGAAGGCGGCGGGCTGATGGCGGCGATCGATCCCGATGCCTATCGGCGCGATGGCTTTCTGATCGCTCGCGATCTGCTCGGAGCAGACGATCTCGCCGGTTTGCGCGGCGAGTCCGTCGCGCTCTGCCGCGGCAAGCTCGGCGCGCTCCAGGGGCTCGTCGAGAGTCCGACGACCGAGAGCGATGCGGAGGCGATGCGCCGCTACATGGTCGGCGTGATGCCGCACAAGCTGCCGTCGCTCTTCGCCGCGTACATCGCGGATCGTCGGATCGCGCGTATTCTCGAAACGCTGATCGGACCCGACGTGAAGGCGGTGCACTCCCAGGTCTTCTTCAAGGCCGCCGGAATGCCCGGCAACGCGTTCCATCAGGACGAGCTGTTCATTCCGACGCGTGACCGCTCACTGGTGACCGTGTGGATCGCACTCGAGGATGCGCGCATCGAGAATGGTTGTCTGCGCGTGTTCCCCGGTTCGCATCGGCCGAGCATCCTCTGGCCGATGCGCCGCCACAACAATCCGGACCTCGACCGCGCCGAAGAGATCCATGGCTACCCTTACGCAGCCAGCGATGCCGTCGCGCTGGAGATTCCGGCGGGCGCGGCGATCTTCTTCGACGGCTACATGATCCACGGCTCGTTTCCCAATCGCAGCGCGGACAGCACGCGCCGCGCGTTGCTCTATGTCTATGCCAGCGCGCAGACGCCGGTGATGTTCGATCCCACGCACTATCAGCCCACGGCCGAGGATTATCCCGACATCGTCATGATCTCGGGGCACGATCCCTATGCCTGGACCGCTCGCCGTCGCCACGGCGAGCCCTATCTGCGCGCCGCCGGTCCGACGATCCATGATCTGCGCCGCGCACGACTCAACGCGAGCTGAGGCGCCGCGGTCGTCGCTTGCCCAAGCGGGCCCGGCATGGTCGCTCGCGCCGCGTCGATGCTGCTACGAACGGACCCGTCCCGCCAATCGGTCCTCGACCGTCTGCAGATGACGGCGCATCGCCTCGGCCGCGTTCATGGGCTCTCCATGCGCGATCGCGTCGACGATGCTGTCGTGGTCCGCGAAACTGTGATGGCTCGGCGGCGGGCGGTCGCCTTCCGGCCGAGGGCGGCCCCATGTCACGGCGCGGCGTACGACGTTGAGCGTGTCCAGCAGCGCGAGAAGGACCGGGTTGTTTGCTGCTTTGGCGATGCAATGATGGAAGCGCGCATCGCAGGTTTCGTACTCGCGCCAGCTACGCGCCGCGCGACAGGCGAGATTGAGCGCCTGGAGCTCGGCAATCTCCGCGGCCGAGACGTTCAACGCCGCGAGATGCGCCAATTCGGGTTCGAGCGCGATGCGTGCGCGCATCATCTGCGTCGGGTTGGTGCGT
This sequence comes from Alphaproteobacteria bacterium, assembly GCA_031403455.1. Taxonomy (GTDB): domain Bacteria; phylum Pseudomonadota; class Alphaproteobacteria; order CACIAM-22H2; family CACIAM-22H2; genus CAIOSQ01. Next base: position 4,332 of record JANNTF010000974.1, read on the forward strand.
TCGGCCAGACCGGCGACGTCGAGCATTTGCGGCGGCTTGGGGCCGACGAATGTGCCCTTGCCGACGCGACGCCAGAGTTGACCCTCGCGTTCCAACACCGCGAGGCCCTTGCGCAACGCCGCACGCGTCACGCCAAGGCTCGACGCCAATTTGCGCTCATTCGGCAGCCGGCCATCGTCTGGCAAGGACGCGGCCGCGAGGAACGCCCGCAATTGAGCGACCATACCGGCGCCGTCCTCATTGGCTTGCGATCCGTCCACGCTGATCCCCGTTTTGCCCTCTGCGACCGGACCGTCTCACATCACCGGTTGGGCAACAACCATTTCGCGATTGGTTGTCAAAAGACATGAAACATTCCAGGGCATCGCATCGCTACCGAGGATATCGGCCGGAATTCCTGGAGCTGTTGCCTTGACATAACCAATTTGGTGCTTTGTAGTCAGCCAAATTTGGATTGGTCAAAACTCGATGCGGGCGCGCCGCCGGGTGGAAATGACTGCCGCTCATGGGGAGGAATGCCGTGAACAAGCCACTCGAGTATCTCAGGCGCTGCGTCGTGGCCGCGCTCGTCGCAGTCCCGGCCGTGTTGGTCGCGGGCGCTGCAGACGCTCAAAAGATCCGCATCGCCTTTGGCGATGTTCTGTCGACCGAGACGCTGTCCATGGTGATCGCGCTCGAACGGGCTAAAGAGAAGGGCGTCGACTACGACATCACTTTCTTCGCGAAGGAAGAGCTGGCGATCCAGTCCGTCGTCAACGGCCAGGCCGATCTCGGCGTCGGTACGCCCTATGCCGTGATCCAGAAGAGCCGCGCGCCGCTGCGCGTCGTGTTCCAGGCGACACGGCTCGTGTTCTTTCCGGTCGCCGACAAATCCTACAAAAGCTGGAAGGATCTGAACGGCCAGCCTTTCGCCTTCCATGCCCGCGGCACCGGCACCGAGGCCATCGGCAACATCATCGCGAAACGCGAAGGCATCCAGTTCGGCGATCGCAGCTATGTGCCGGGCTCGGAGAATCGGATCGTCGCCATGATGCGCGGCCAGATCAGGGCGACGATCGTGGATCTCGCGAACAAGAACGTCCTGATGGAGAAGGCGGGCGACCGCTTCCATATCCTTCCCGGCGTGTCGAACCCGGCTTCGGACGAGACGCTCTTCGGCCAGATCGGATGGATCCAGAAGAACGAGAAGCAGGTCGACATCATCGTCGCCGAGTTCCTGCGCCTGTGGCGCGAAATGAACGTCGATCCGTCGGTGATCGAACGTGAGCGCGCACAGCGCAAGCTGATGGCCGATCAGCCCAAGGAAATTCTCTCTGAGATCACCAAGTTCTACACCGTCGGCACCAAGGAAGGCATCTACGCGCCGTCCGGCGGCGGCGCCGACGTGGCGAAGAGCGATTTCGATTTCTACGTCGAGGCCGGGCAGCTGACCGGCCCGGTCGATAGTCTGAAGGTCGAGGATTTCTGGTATCTCGCGCCGCTCGAGAAGGCGCGCAAAGCGATCGGCAGCTGAGTGAAGGGCTCGACGACCACCAGGTTTCGACTGGCGGCCGTCGAGGCTCCGTAGAATTCGGAAACCAGCGAACATGCTTGCGCCTGGCACATCGGAGCGGGTTGCCCTCGCGCGGTCCGTCGCACGGACGGCGGCGTGGGCGCAGATCGTCCGGGTGCTCGGGCATTCGCATGTGCTGCGCATCGTCTCGTTCGGCATCGCCCTGCTGGCATGGGAGTACGCGGGGCGCATTCCCGTCAGCGCGGCGTTTCCGACATTCGGCGAGACGCTCGCCGCGCTGATCGAACTGGCGAGCGACGGCTCGCTCGGCGCCGCGTTCGCGAAGACGCTCTATCCTCTCGCCATCGGCCTCGTCGTGTCGATACTCGTCGGCGTCACGCTCGGTGTGCTGATGGGGCTGAACCAGCCGACCGAATTTCTGTTCGCGCCGATCTTCATCGTCGCCCAGGCGGCGCCGCTCGCGGCGTTGATTCCAGTGCTGACCTTCGCCTATGGGATCGGCATCACGGCCAAGGTGCTCACCGTCTGCATCATGGCGATGCCCGTGATCGTTCTCAATTCGCTGGGCGCGGTGCGCAATGCACCGGTATCGCTGCTCGAGATGGGACGATCGTTCCTCGGCACGCGGGGGCAGGTCGTCGTCAAGATCATCCTTCCGGCCGCCAGTCCGCTGATCTTCGTCGGGCTTCGGCTCGGCTGCGCCGCGGGTTTCATCGGCATCATACTCGCCGAGCTGCTGATCACGCCGACCGGCATCGGCGATCTCATCACCTATCACGGTTCCGTCGCCAACTACGCGGAGATGTACGCATCCATCGTCTCCATCGTGGCGCTCGCCGCCGTCACTATCGGCGCCCTCGAGCGCGTCGAGCGGCGGCTGTTTCGCACGACCGGCGCGGCGGCCTAGGAGAACGGCCCCTTGGACGGGAAAATCATCGTCGACGTGCAGGGTGTCTCGAAGACCTATGAGGGCGGCGTCGAGG
>JANNTF010000975.1:0-6718 GCA_031403455.1 Alphaproteobacteria bacterium
CGCACACCACGTTCGTCAAGCAGACCCAGGATTTCCGCATTTCCCTGGCGACGATCGACGGCGAGTTCTTCGCCTGCCCGATCCAGACCGGCGTGACCTCGGGTGTCGGCCACACCGTGCGCCCGATGGTGGATTGCATCGGCATGGCCAAGCTCGTGCCTGGCGACGTGATCATTTCCAACGATCCATTCTCGACCGGCGGGCTGTGCACGCATTCGATGGACATCCACATGGTCCGTCCGATCTTCCGCGACGGCGCGCTGCTGTGCTTCGCCTGGTCGTTCATCCACGCCTCCGACATCGGCGGCGCGGTGCCCGGCAGCATCTCGCCGACCAATACCGAGATCTTCCAGGAAGGCTTCCGGCTGCGGCCGATGATGCTCTACCGCGCCGGCGAGGTGCATCGCGAGATCGTCGAGATGCTGATGGACAATTCGCGCATCGGCGAGGAGATCTGGGGCGATCTGAGCGCGATGCTCGCGGCCATGCAGCTGCTCGACAAGCGCGTGCAGGAACTCTGCGATCGCGTCGGCGTCGCCGTGTTCAACGCCTCGGTCAAGGACGTGATGGATTATGCCGAGCTGAAGGCGCGCAGCGTCATCGCCGGGTTGCAGGACGGCGTCTACCGATTTTCCGATTATCTCGAAGGCATGGCGCCGGGCGAGGTCGTCTATCTCCAGGGCCAGCTGACCATCCGTGGCGACGAGGCCGAGGTCGATTTCAGCGGCAGCGATCCGCAGGCGCAGGCCGCGTTCAACTTCGTCACGACAGGGCAGTCCCACCCGTTCCTCGCGCTGGCGCTGACCAACTACATGCAGACCGTCGAGCCGACGATCCCGATCAATGGCGGCATGCAGCGTCCGATCAAGACGCATGCACCACTCGGCACGGTCATGAACGCCGCCTTTCCAGCCGCGATGGGCAATCGCTGGGTCGCCGTGATGCGCGTCTACGACGTCGTGCTCGGCTGCCTCGCCCAGGCGATTCCCGGCGGCCTCGTCGCCTGCGGCGCCGGACAGGCCGGGATCATCGCCGCGGCCTGGCAGGATCCGGCGACCGCCAAGCGGCGCGTCTCGGTCGTCGAACCGTTCTGCGGCGGCTCGGGCGGCAGGCGGATCAAGGACGGCGTCGACGCGACCGACGCGATGATCGGCTATCTCAAGAGCACGCCCATCGAAGCCGTCGAAGCGGATGTGCCGATCATCGTGCGCCGCCACGCGCTGGAGGCGAACAGCTTCGGACATGGCCGGCATCGCGGCGGGGCGGCGATCTGCATCGAGCTCGAGAATCGCGCCGTCGAACTGGTCGTGACCGTGCGCGGCCTCGACCGCTTCCGGTTCCAGCCCTGGGGCGCGATGGGCGGCACCTGCGGACGCAACGGCACGACATCGCTCAATCCGGAAAGCCCGAATGCGCGCGAAGAACTTGGCCGCATCCGCGTCCTCACCATGAAGCAGGGCGATGTGCTGCGCATGAACTCGCCGTCGGGCGGCGGGTTCGGCGACCCGCTCGAGCGCGACCCGGACGCGGTGCTGCGCGATGTCCTCGACGAGCTGCTGTCGCCGGAGCTGGCACAGCAAGCCTATGGAGTCGTCATCACGCAAGGCCGTGTCGACGCTGTCGCGACGCGCGTGGAGTGTGCGCGACTTGGCGCCAGCTCGCGGACTCTGACGGCTTTCGCCTTCGGCCCCGAGCGCGAGGCGCATGAGGCGCGCTGGTCGAATGCGGCCAGCGCGGCGCTCGCGAGCGCGGTGCTCGCCGCGCCGGCCGGCTTGCGGCCCTATCTGCTCACGGCGACCAAGCAGCGCCTCGCCGGCCAGGCCGCGGCGATCACCGCCGCTTCAGTCGGAGAGGCCGTGCGCGACATCCTGGCGCCGCTGCAGGAGGTTGCGGCGGAGTGACGGCCGCGTCGCGCGCGACGATCACCAGAACCGCTCGGCCAGCGTGCCGATGAGCAGCACGAAGCCGGCCAGCACCAGCGCCGCAACCGCTTCGCGCATCCAGCTTTCCGTATGGCAATGCCTGTTGTCCATGATCCGCTCCCCGATCCGGTGCAAGGGTGGGAGGGCACCGATGCGGGAGACGGTCTCATGACCACGGGTGACGCGGTGTGAAGGGGCTCACAAGGCGGCGATCGCCCGACGCCGTGCGCCACGGGAGCGCACGCGCCGCGCCCTCGGGCGCGCGTTGAGCGTCAGTTACCTGAGGCCGAAGAACCCGAGAACGGCGAGAACGATGACGACGGCGCCGACTATCCAGATGATGTTGTTCATGACCCGCTCCTCGTTTTCAACCCGTGCAAACATCAACGCGGTGACGAGCAGATCGTTCCGTGATCACGCAATCCGGATATCCCACTCCGTCCCGGATTGTTGGATCACCTGATATCGACAGCCTTCGCTAAGGGGCTTAGCGTGATGCGTAGTTGGGGGGAGGCAGACATGGATTTGCATTTCCGCTTCGCGACGGGTCTGTCAGCGGTCTTGCTGACGATGGGCATCCACGGGTGCAATGGAAGCCCCCCTCAGATCAATCTCATCCGCAGCGTCGAGATCGTGCCCCAGCAGCGGCAGGCGCTCGGCGACCCGCTCGCCTTCGTGATCAAGGGCTCGGGCATCTGCGAGCGCTTCGACATCGACTGGAGCGACGGGTCGACGAGCAACGTGGTCCCCGCCCAGACTACAGGCTGTTCCGTCAATCCCGATCCGGCGCAGCAGAGTTCGCATTTTCAGTGCTTCATCGAGCACACCTACAACGATTGGCCAGGCGGCAAGACCGTGACGGTGACGGCCAGGCAAGGCTGCGAAGGCCGAGTGAACACGAGGTTCGTGACCAACCCGGCGGTGGCCGGCATCGCCTTTGGCAGGCCCGGCGTCAATTACTGCGACAAGGTTCCCGGCAAGCCGGATTTGCAGAATCGGACGAACGTCGTCATCTGGACCCAGCCGAGCAGCACGCGTTGCGGCGGGATCTGGTACAACAATCTGAACCCCCATTGCTACGACGCCGACGGCATTCCCGAGTTGGCGACGAGCGCTGATCCGATGACGTTCGCGTTCTTTGGTCTGCGCAAGTATTCGCTGGTGGTCAGAGTCGGCACGCAGGTGTTGCAGGGCGGGACGAACATGAACTTCACCACCAACCAGACCGGTCCGCTCGAGTTCTGCGTCAACGAGCCTCATCCCAGGGAAGGCGTGGGAGGCTACTCGATATACGTCCGAACCGACTCGCTGGGACCTCCGCCGCCGTAGCGATTGTCGCGAATTTCGCACACTGACCCCATTTCGCAGACCCCATTTCGCACTGACCCCATTTCGCATTCGGACGTCCGGCTACTCACGCCGCAATCGCCCTCGAGGGGGATAGGTTGTGCTTGACTGCCCCCAGTGCGGCAGCGATCCAGAGAAGCATGAACGATCACACCACGCCGCCGCACATGGACCGGACCGGACTCAAGCACCACGAGCCGCATACGCCGGCCCTGGCCCCCGACCTCGATCCGTATACCCCGCCACAGATCGCCGCGCTGGTGGAGCAGGGCGGTGTCCGCAAGGCGAACCTGCCAGCGCTGCAGATCCTGATCCTCGGGATCCTCGGCGGTGCCTTCATCGCCTTCGGTGCGATGGCCTACACCGTCGTCATCACCGGCAGCACGCTCGGTTTCGGGCCCACTCGGCTGATGGGCGGGATCAGCTTCGCGCTCGGGCTGATCCTGGTCCTGATCGGCGGCGGCGAACTCTTCACCGGCAATACGCTGATCGTCATGGCATGGGCGGCGCGACGGATCTCGCTCGTACAGTTGCTGCGCAACTGGGCTCTGACCTTCTTCGCCAACGCGGTCGGCGCGCTGGGGTCGGTCGCGCTCGTCTATCTCTCCGGCGTCCTCACGCTCAACGACGGCGCAGTCGCAAAGACGGCGGCCGCCATCGCGACGGCGAAGAACGAACTCGATTTCACCGCGGCCCTCTTCTTGGGAATCCTATGCAATGTCCTGGTCTGCCTCGCGGTCTGGTTATCCTTTGCCTGCCGGGACGTAGCGAGCAAGATCCTCGCGATCGTATTTCCGATCGCAGCCTTCGTCGCGCTGGGTTTCGAGCATTCCATTGCAAATATCTACCTGCTGCCGATCGGCGATCTGGCGGCCGGACACGCGATCGATATTGGCGCACTGGTGAGCAATCTCGTGCCGGTGACGCTCGGCAACATCATCGGCGGCGGCGGCTTGGTCGCCCTGGTCTATTGGGCGGCGTATCTGCGCCCTGGAGCACACTGAACGGTCATTTCACCAGTGTGCTGACGAGCGCAATGGGCGAACTCAGGGTACGAGACGGACGTCACGACCGTTGCGAAATCGCGCACCGCGCCAACGATCCGAGCCTCCGCGTCAGCATCGAGATCGAGGGCGTGAAACGACAACGGATCGAAGCTGTCGAAGAGCTGATGAACCGTCGCCAGCTTGATCTCGATCAGCGAGACGCCGTCCTCGTCCCGGTAGCGCGCCGCCGGCTCGGCCATCGGGCGCGTCGCCGAATGTCGCCGTCAATGCGCCATCAGCACCGGAATCGGCGCGTGGCCGATCACGTACTGCGTCACGCCACCGAAGATCATCTCGCGCAGGCGGCTATGCGTGTAGCCGCCCATCACCAACAGTGACGCGCCGAGCGTATGGCACTCGTCGAGCAGCGCGTGGGCCGTATGGCGATCGCTGAGCGTGATGGCGCGCAACTCCGCGCCGATGCGGTGCCAGACGAGATGCGTCGCCAACGGCGATGGATCGAAAGGCTTGCCCGGCTCGTCGATCGAGACGATGTGCACCGACCTCGCCGCGGCGATCAGCGGCATCGCCGCCGCCACTGCGCGCGTCGCCTCGATGCTGGCGTTCCACGCGATCACGACCGGGCCATCGACGGCCGCGGAAAAACGCGGCGGCGCCAGCAACACGCCGTGCCCAGTATCGAGCAGCGCGGCCTCGAAACTGAGCTGAGCACCAATACCGGATTCACCGGGTGTCGGAACGACGGTGAGATCGGACACGCGACCAAGCCGTGCGATCCACTTGTCGCCGCTGCCGCTTTCGAGGCGCCAGGAGCAGGATGGCGTCTCGGCAACCGCGGGGAACGAATTCACCACCATCCCCGATTCCCGGACCCAAGCTTCGAACGTCGCCCTGGCGCGCGTCGCGCGTGCACCGGCCTCGCGCTCAGCAGTCTCCAGAAACTCGGTGATCAGCGCGGGCGACATGCCATCGCCAAGGTACGGCATGGCGTCCCGCGAATCGGTCTTGACGTGAAGGACGACGACGTGGGCCGTCAGACGCTTGGCGAGCGCTGCAACGAGATCGAGCTGTGCACGATCATCCGGATCGCCGCTCACCGGACAGAGGATCTTTTTGATCATCCTGAACCCCTTATCTGCTCGGAACCGCGACGCAGATCATGTGCGACAGACTCGCGATCGGCACCGTGTGAAGCCTGAATTGGAGTGGCATGAAATCGCCTGTCGAAACGCCTCCTGCTTGGAGACGGCCTGGAGCTCCCGGAGTCAGCGCACGACAATGGAAGTATCGCGCAACGTGCGGACCCCGCCTTGCGCCGGATCAAGTGACGCCTGGCGGCGCAGCTGCTGGCAACGCCGCGAATACCCCGGCTACCGCTCGCGGGCCGCGCTGGTCGACATTGCGCTCGATCAACATGCATCCTGACGGCCGGATCCAACCTCACCCGAGGAATTCTCGATGGAGTCGATGCGTGTGCATCCTCATCCCGATCGACGGCAGCCAATGCACCAACAAGACACTCGCCTGGCTCGCCACCCGCAACGAGATGTTCGGCAAGGCGTGGCACTACACGCTGGTCTGTGTCCAGTCGCCCATCCCTGGGCGTACGGCGTGCGCCGTAGGGCGTGAGCTTGTGCGCAAACTCCACGACGACGAAACCGCCGCGTCGACGAGATCGCCAAACTTGAATCCAATCCGGGACCGAGCCTAGGTCGGGTCAGAGCGCAACAAGTAATCCAGGCGCCCTACCGAGTTGTTCCGCGGACCAAGCGCTGAGTTGCCTCTGCGAAGTCTCGTCCAGCGCCTCGCGCACCGACACGCTCATGGGTGTTTTGACCGTCATTTGCAAGATGTGCTCCAGCTGCCCGTGACGGACGGCAACTCGGCCAAGGGCTGCAAGCCGATCAGCATCGGGCAGCGCCAAGATCAACATCCCATTCGCGGGATCTGCCGCCGGCTTGTACCCCTGCCGCTACCTGGGCACCGGGATCGGTCCGACTTGCTGACCGAATCTTCGACCAAATTTCTTGTCATATTTGGTGGGCGCTGCAGGGCTCGAACCTGCGACCCGCTGATTAAGAGTCAGCTGCTCTACCAACTGAGCTAAGCGCCCTCGCTTTCGCGAATGGGCGGGCTTGATAGCAAGGCAGGTGGGGCTTGTCGATAGAGACGGGGCGGAATTGCGGGCTTGTCCACATGCGTGGACGCGGGATCAGCCGCCCTCGTCGTCGCCGTGACGGCCGACATAGACGTCGCGGTGGACGTAGACGTTGATCACCAACCCGAAGCTGAGCAGCAGCGCCATCAGGGCCGAGCCGCCATAGGACACGAAGGGCAGCGGCTCCCCCACCACAGGCAGCAAGCCCATCACCATCGCCATGTTGATGAAGGCATAGACCCAGAAGGCGACGATCATTCCAGCGGCGACGAGGCGCCCGAACT
>JANNTF010000976.1:0-4476 GCA_031403455.1 Alphaproteobacteria bacterium
CGCCCCGCGCGCCTACGGCGCGCTGCCCCTCCACGAGTCGAGGAGGGGCGACTGTTCACGCCGAACGGAAATCCCGGCGCCAGAGCGCCTCGAGGTCGGCGATCGCTTCCGCGGGCAGCGGTCCGAGCGCCGCGGCTTCGAGCGCCGCGTCGAGATGCGCGAGTTCGTGCACGCCGACGACCACGCACGCGAGATCCGGTCGCGTCAGGGAGAATCGCAAAGCCGTCTGCGCCGGCGAACCGTAGCTCGTGCCAAGCAACGCCTGCACGGCGCGCGCACGGGCCGCCTCCAGCGCGGGCTCGGCGCCTGACGTGATGGCAACCTCGCGGCCATGCGGCGGCGCGCCGGTCAATGCGCCCCCGGCAAAGCTGCGGATGTTCATGACCGCGACGTCGTGGCGACGGCAGGCCGCGAGCAATCCGGAAAAATCCTGCGCCGACCAACCCGCCGGCGCGCGTGCCCAGGCGGCGCTCGGGTTGAGGAGATTGTAATAGACCTGCGCCGACTCGAAAGCTCCGCTCTCGATCACGCGCAGGCAGGCCTGAGTCTCACCGAGCGCGGTGAAGCCGGCGGCGCGGATCAGCCCTTGCGCCTTCAACCGATCCATCGCCTCGGCGACGCCGCCAGGATCCAGAACCTCGCCGAGCGTCAGCCTGTCGGCGCCCGGCTTCTCGCTCAGCGCGTTGTGCAGCTGCAGGAGATCCACGCTTTCCAGCTTGAGGCGCTTCAGACTCGCTTCCAACCCGCGTGTCAGCGCACCGCGGATATCCGCGAGATCGGCGTGCTCGAGCCGTGCCTTGGTCGAGATCAGCGGCCGTGGATCGAGCTCGGGCAGATAGCGGCCGATCGTCGTCTCCGACACGCCGTTGCCGTAGGACGCCGCGGTGTCGATCCAGTTGATGCCGCCGCCAATCGCGCGCTGGAGCGCCGCGAGTCGCGTCGCCTCGTCCTTCAGGATCAGGATGCCGCCGACGATTCCGCCGCCGAGCACGAGTTCGGAGACTTCGAAACCGGTGCGTCCGAATCTGCGTTTGCGCATCATTCCGGTCCCTCGAGTCAGCTCTTGGCGAACAGCTCGGTCATGAAGCTGCTCGCCTTGAGTCCGGTTCCCGTCAGCACTACCACACTTGTCTCACCGGGACGGATCCGACCGGAGGCCAGCAGCTTGGCGGCGGCGGCGGCGGCGCTCGCGCAGGTCGGCTCGACATAGAGGCCGATCGCCGCGAGCTGCCGGACCGCCGCGACGATCTCCGCTTCCGCGATCGCGACGGTGCCGCCTTGCGAACGCTTGATCGCCTGCAAGACTTGCTTGAGTCGCACCGGCCGCTTGATCGCGGTGCCCTCGGCGATCGTCGGCTCCCACGCGCGCTCCAGCAGCGTCTCGCTGCCGGCTTCGAAGCAGGCATGGATCGGCGCGACATTGGCGGGCTGCACGCAGAACAGACGCGGCAGGCGCGCGATCTGTCCGGCGGCGAGCAACTCCGAGAATCCGATATCGCACCCGAGCACGTTGCTGCCTGCGCCGCAGGGAATGATGATGTTGTCGGGTGCGCGAAAGCCGAGATCTTCCCAGAGTTCGTAGGCCAGCAGCTTCGTGCCCTGCAGGAAGAAGGGTTGCCAGTTATGGCTGGCGTAGAAGATCCGCTCGGATTGGCGGATCGCCTCGTTCTCCGATTCCTCGCGCGGGCCGGGCACCAGCTGCACGTCGGCGCCGAAGGCGCGCATCTGCGCCACTTTCGCGGGCTGAGTCGTCGCCGGGCAGAGGATCTTGACCCGCACGGCCGCCGCGGCGCCGAACGCCGCGATCGCGGCGCCGCCATTGCCTGAGCTGTCCTCGAGGATCGCCGTCACGCCGGCCTGCTTGAGGTAGGAGAGCATCACCGACGCGCCGCGATCCTTGAAGCTGCAGGTCGGCGCGAACCATTCGAGCTTGAAGCGCAGCCGCGTTCCCGCCCAGGGCATGTCGATGAGCGGGGTGAGGCCTTCGCCCAGCGAGATCGGCGCGAGCTCGCATGGCAGCGCCGCGCGATAGCGCCAGATCGACCGCGCGCGCTGATCGATCTCGCCTCGCGTGATCCCCGGAAGCGCGGTGATCATCAGCGGCCCGCCATCGTCGGCACGCCAGCGCGGCACGTCGAGCGGATAGGATTTCGCGGTCGCGGGATCGATATAGGCGGCACGCATGCGCAACTCCTCTGGCGCCCCTGCTGCCGGCGCAAGCACGGACAACAGAGGAATGCCATCGACTCCATGCCTCAAGCAACTGGACACGAACCGCACGCGCGACCACCGACGTCTTCGCCACCGCGTCGCGGGCTTGCATCCACCCGACGATCCCAGCGATAAAAAAGCTTCACGCCCATGATCGGCGGAACCGGCACCCGCCGTTTCCCGATGCCGCCCCAGGATCAGAGGTTACCTCCCGTGACAAACGCCAAGATCGTCCTCATCGACCGCCATCCCGGTCGCTCGACCCAGACCATCGGACTCGCGCGCGAGCTCGGCACCGATCCCGACCTGATCCACGAGCCGTCGGTCGGCGTCGTCGGCACCAAGGGCGACAGCCAGTGCTATCTCGGCGTGGCGGCGAAGGTGGACGCGATCCATGCGCGGCTCAAGAGTCGCATCGGCAAGGGTGCGGACCAGCTGAAGCTGCGCCTCGTGCAGCCCGAATTCACGATCGCCACGTCGGACGGCATCCGCAACGGCACGCGCGAGATGCGCTATTCGCTGATCGGCCGCGAGGTCACGCATGACGCGCTGTGCGAGCATCTCGAGGCGTCCGGCCTCGCCGGCACCATCGCGGTCGTGGCCTGCGACAAGCCGCCGGTCGGCACGCTCGCGGCCCTGCTTGAGCACAACCAGCCGTCGATCATCATGTCCGACGGCACGATCCATCCCGGCAAGGATCCGAAGACCGGCGAGGCGCTCGACATCGTCAGCGCCTATCAGGTCGCTGGACATCCCGACGCGGCCCATCGCCACCTCATCGCCTGCCATGCCTGCCCGGGCTACGGCAGCTGCGGCGGCATGTTCACCTACAACACGATGCAGACCTTCATCGGCGTCGTCGGCATGCAGCCGCTGCAGATGGTGGCGCCGGCCTCCGACGATCCGCGCCGGCTGAACGAATTCCCCGCCGAACTCGTCGCGCATCTCGCCAACATGATGAAGACCGGCCTCAAGCCGCGCGACATCGTCGTGCGTGATTCGCTGCGCAACGCGATGATCGTGTCGATGGCGGTCGGCGGCTCGACCAATGTCACGCTGCACGCGCCGGAGATCGCGCGCGCCGCCGGCTACGCCGATTTCTGGAAGGACGTGATGACGCCGTCGGAGTTCAACCATCTCTCGCAGCACGTCGTGCCCGTGCTCACCAACGCGCGGCCCTACGGCAAGTATTCGATGCTCGACATCGATCGCGTCGGCGGCGTCCAGGTCATCGTGCGCGACCTCCTCGACGCGGGGCTTCTCAACGGCGACGTCATGACCTGCACCGGTGAGACGCTCGCGGCCCAGGTCGTGCGGCTCGCACCCAAGCGCTCCGACGGCGAGGTGATCCTCAGCGTCGAGAAGCCCTACAAGCCGACCGGTGGCTTGCGCATGCTCGGCGGCAATCTCTCGCCCGACTTCTCCGCGATCCTCAAGCTCGCCGGCGTCGAGGGCGGACTCGAGAACAACATGTTTCGCGGGCGCGCGCGCGTGTTCGAGGGCGAGCAGGGCCTGCTGGCCGCGCTCGACAAGGCGCCCGAACGATTCGCGAGCAATGACATGATCATCGTGCGCTACGAGGGACCGAGCGGCGCGCCGGGCATGCCCGAGATGCTAGACCCGACCTCGCGCATCACCACGCTGTGCCGCGAGCGCGGCATCGTCGTGGCGCTGATGACCGACGCGCGCTTCTCCGGCGGCTCGGTCGGCCTCGTCATCGGCCATGTCGGACCCGAGGCGGCACTCGGCGGCCCGATCGCCTTCATCGAGGACGGCGACGAGATCGTGGCCGATCTCAACAAGAACGAGCTCAACTGCACCGCGCTCACCGACCCGGCGACCCTCGCCAAGCGCAAGGCCGCCTGGGACAAGGCGGTCGCGGCCAATGGCGGGCTCCATCCGAATTGCGGCATCGCCGACACGCGCCTGCTGCATCGCGCGCGCCACACCGCGGTGCCGGCGACGCGCGGCGGCGGCCTGCATCCCAATCGCGAGGTCTGGGTCCGCGAGCCACGCAAGGCCGAACGCTCCGGCTTCGTCCCGAAGAACCGCCACCGCCCGACGACGGACAAGGCGTTCTGAGTCGCGGCACGCGACGTGAACCGAACAGACGCCCCTCCTCGAATGAGCTAGGGGATGCACACATCTCGAAATGCCGAGTCGGATCAATGAGTTGCGAATTCGGCTCGCGCGCGACGGACGTGAATGCGAAACGAGCCAGGAACGCAGCGTTTGCAGGCATTTCCGGTGACGCGGCGTCGACCG
>JANNTF010000977.1:0-2963 GCA_031403455.1 Alphaproteobacteria bacterium
GCGAAGAGAAGTTTACCGAACTTTGTCAACACTCACTCAACGAGAGTCTGATGTTATCGCACTTTATTTTGGTCTTAACGGAGAGCACGCCATGAGCCTGGAGGAGATTGGCGAGAAGTGGAGAGATCTGATGGCACGCACGTCTGGTGAAGGCGGCGGCTCCCAGCGCCGCGGGCAGCGCGACGGGGGTTCACGAGACGACCGCGATCAGAACGAGCTTATAGAGAAGCTCGTCGGCATTAATCGCGTCGCGAAGGTCGTGAAAGGCGGGCGTCGATTCGGCTTTGCGGCCATTGTCGTGGTCGGCGATGGCAAGGGTCGCTCGGGGTATGGTACGGGGAAGGCACGCGAGGTGCCGGAGGCGATTCGCAAGGCGACCGACAAGGCGAAGCGCGCCATGATCAGGATTCCATTGCGCGAGGGCCGGACGCTTCATCATGACGTTTATGGGCATTTCGGTGCGGGCAAGGTGGTGTTGCGCCCGGCGAAACCCGGTACCGGGATCATTGCGGGCGGCCCGATGCGCGCCGTCTTCGAGACGATCGGTTTGCACGACGTTGTCGCAAAGTCTGTCGGCTCGTCGAATCCGCACAACATGATCAAGGCGACTTTCGCAGCGTTGACCGCGATGCAGAATCCGCGGCTGGTCGCGGCCAAGCGCGGAAAGAAAGTCGCGGACATCGTCGGGCGCCGCGAAGGCGGCGACTCGACACGGGAGTGATCGGCGATGAGTGATGCGAAAAAGACGATCAAGGTGACCCAGGTGGCGAGTCCGATTAGCCGACGCGCGTATCAACGCGAGACGTTGGTCGGCTTGGGCCTGAACAAGATCAATCGCATGCGCGTGCTGGAGGACACTCCGTCCGTCCGTGGCATGATCATGCGCGTGAAGCATTTGCTGCGTGTGGAAGAGAGCGCCTGAATCGGGCTCTCCGAATCCGACACTTCGACAAAGGATCGAGCCATGAAGCTCAATGAGATTCGCGATAACGCCGGTTCGCGCACGAAGAGAGTGCGCGTGGGGCGCGGCATCGGTTCCGGACTGGGAAAGACATCTGGTCGTGGTGGCAAGGGCCAGAAGGCGCGCACGGGCGTGTCATTGAATGGATTCGAGGGTGGGCAAACCCCGCTCTATCGCCGGATGCCGAAGCGCGGGTTTCGCAATACGGCATTCCAGTTGGATTTCGTTCTGGTCAATCTGAGTGACCTGCAGAAGGCCATCGACTCAAAGCGTGCGCAGTTCGACGGGGTCATTACGGCGAAGAGCTTGATCGATGCGGGCCTGCTGCGCCGCGTGCGTGATGGCGTACGTTTGCTCGGTATCGGCGCGGAGACGTTCACGGCCAAGATCACAATCGAAGTCGTCGGCGCGTCCAAATCAGCGGTAGCCGCGGTCGAAAAAGCCGGTGGCAAAGTGGTGTTCCTGCCGCTTGAGCGCGAGGGCGCGGTCAAGGCGAACACGGCACGTCGTGAGAAGCGTCAGCGCAAGCTCGCCGCCATCGCTGCGGCCAAGCCTGGGAGCGGCAAGGCGGCTGCGAAAGCGGCCAGTTGAGGTCGGTGCCGGGGCGCCGGTCGGAGTAGCGGGATATGGCGTCAGCGGCGGAGCAGCTTGCAGGTGGGTTCGGGTGGGGTGCCTTCGCGAAGGCCGTCGACCTCAAGAAGCGACTGTGGTTCACGCTGGGCGCACTGATCGTCTATCGAATCGGCAGCTACATTCCGATTCCAGGCATCGATCCGCAGGTTCTGACCGAGATTTTCAACGCCCAGCGCGGTGGCATCCTCGGCATGTTCGATATGCTTGCGGGTGGCGCTCTCAGTCGCATGACGCTCTTCGCGCTGAACATCATGCCCTATATCTCGGCGGCGATCATTATCCAGTTGATGACCGCGGTGTCGCCGACGCTGGAGGCCCTCAAGAAAGAAGGGTCGACCGGGCGCCAGAAACTCAATCAATACACGCGCTATCTGACTCTGTTGCTCGCGGTATTCCAAAGCTATGGCATCGCGATCGGGCTGCAGAACTCGACGGGCCAGTCCGGTCCTCTGGTGCTCATCAATCACGTCGTCTTCCAGCTCAACACGGTGGTGACTCTGACCGGAGGCACGATGTTCCTGATGTGGCTCGGTGAGCAGATCACAGCGCGCGGCGTGGGCAACGGCACATCGTTGATCATCTTCGCCGGCATCGTCGCAAACCTGCCCTCGGCACTCGCCAATTTGTTGGAACTCGGACGGACGGGAGCGCTCTCAAGCGTTTTCATCATCCTGATGTTAATCATCGCGGTAACGGTGATCGCGGCGATCGTGTTTCTCGAGCGCGCCCAGCGACGAATCCTGGTGCAGTATCCGAAGCGTCAGGTCGGCAACAAGATGTTCGGTGGCCAATCGTCGCATCTGCCCTTGAAGATCAACACCTCCGGCGTCATCCCCCCGATCTTTGCGAGTTCGCTACTCCTGCTCCCACTGACTTTCGCGAATTTCACGACGGGCGCGGATGCGCCGGCATGGATGCAGTGGTTGACGACGCATCTCGCGCACGGGCAACCGCTCTACATCCTCCTCTATGTGGCGCTCATCGTCTTCTTCGCGTTCTTCTACACGGCGGTTGTGTTCAATCCGGTGGAGACCGCCGACAATTTGAAAAAGCACGGCGGATTCGTCCCTGGGATCCGACCTGGCAAGAATACCGCCGATTATTTCGACTATGTGCTTACGCGCCTGACCGTTCTCGGCGCCGGCTATCTGGCCGTGATCTGCGTTCTTCCCGAGATCCTGGTGTCCCAGTACTCGGTGCCGTTTTACTTTGGCGGCACGTCGCTGTTGATCGTGGTGAGCGTCACGATGGACACTGTCGCGCAGATCCACTCGCATCTGATCGCGCATCAGTATGAAGGCTTGATCAAGAAGGCCAAGCTCAAGCCGACACGGCAGGCTGGCTCGGCAGCGCGGCTTGCGCAGGCCAC
>JANNTF010000978.1:0-2998 GCA_031403455.1 Alphaproteobacteria bacterium
GGCCCTCGACGTACCGGGCCAGGCGCTCGGGACGGTGCACGAGCACATGCCGCGACACGAGCCGCGAGAGCCGCATCCCCGGCGCGAAACGTTGGAGCCTCGCCAGCGCCCGCCGGGCCTCCTCCGGTCGCCCCGCGAGGGCGTGGACGGCGGTCGCAAGCTCGAGCATCGGCAGGAAGTTCCCTCTCTCGCGGATTGCGCGCTCGACCCAGGATGCCGCTTCGTCGAAACGGCCCGAGAAGAAGTGGGCGGCCGCGATCGCCCCGCATAGCGAGAACAGCGCGGGATCGCGCGGGCTGAGCCGCATCGCCCGCGTGAGGCGCTCGATCGCCGTGTCGAGGCTCCCGAGATACGCCTCGAGGACGCCGCTGAACCGCAGCGCGGTGGCGAGGTGCGGGTCGAGAGCGACCGCGCGCGCGCAGAACGCCACGCCGTCCTCGACCTCCCCTGCCCGCGCCAGGACGTAGCCGGCATGGCTCAGCGTCAGCGGGTCGTCGCGGCCGAACTCGATCGCGAGCCGCGCGACGCGCGCAGCCTCGGTTCGCTCGTGCGCCGGGTCGGCGCTCCAGTCGTTCGCGTCGCGCAGCGCGTGGCAGCGCGCGGCGAGTCCGTAGGCCGCCGCAAAACCGGGGTCGAGCTCGATCGCGCGGGAGAGCAACGCGAGCGCCTCGTCGACCGCCGCGCGGGAACCGCCTTCGACCGCGGGCAGGGCCCGCAGGTAGAGATCGTAAGCGTCGAGGTTCTCGGTCGGCTTGCGCCGCGCGCGCTCGACCTCGGCGCGCTCGAGCTCGGGACGGATCGCGCCAGCGACGCTCGCGGTCACCTGATCCTGCAGTTCGAAGACGTCGGCGAGCGCGCCGTCGAAGCGCTCGGCCCAGAGATGCGCGCCGGTCGCGGCGTCGATCAGCTGCGCGGTTATGCGCACCTGGCCGCCCGCCTTGCGCACGCTGCCCTCGAGCACGTAGCGCACGCCGAGCTCGCGCCCGACCAGCTTCACATCGACCGCGCGGCCCTTGTAGGTGAAGCTCGAGTTGCGCGCGATCACGAACAGCCAGCGGGTGCGCGACAGCGCCGTGGTGATCTCCTCGACCATGCCGTCCGCGAAATAGTCCTGCTCGGGATCGCCGCTCATATTGGCGAAGGGCAGCACCGCGATCGACGGCTTGTCCGGCAGCGCCAGGGGCGGCTCGGCGGGCGCTGCCGGCGCCGGCGCGGCGACGGGCGATCCGTCCGGCGACCAGCGCCATACCGCGACCGGCCGCGCGATGTTCTTGAGCGCCTGCTCGCCCGCATCCTCGAACGCCGCCTCGAGCCGGTCGCGCACGTCCTCGTGCACGCGGCGCGAGATCGCGATCCCACCCGGTCGCGCGATCTCCTGCAGGCGGGCGGCGATGTTCACGCCGTCGCCGAAGATGTCGTCGCCCTCGATGATGATGTCGCCGAGATTGACCCCGACGCGCAGCACGATCCGGCGGTCCTCCGGGATCTCCGCGTTGCGCGCCGCCATCTCCGTCTGGATGTCGACCACGCAGCGCACCGCGTCGACCACGCTCGGAAACTCCAGCAGCAGCCCGTCACCGGTCGTCTTGACGATGCGTCCGCCACGCGCCGCGATCGCCGGATCGACCAACTCGCGCCGCAGCGCCTTGAGCGCCGCCAACGTCCCGCTCTCGTCCAGCCCCATCAGCCGCGAATACCCGACGACATCCGCCGCCACGATCGCGGCAAGGCGCCGCTGCTCCGTCATCCGCTCCGCCCCCACCACTCGCGCATCCTACCGCAGGGGCATGTCCCGGCGTACCGGCATTACCAATTCGAGATCGACGGCAAGCGCATCGGCGATCGCCCGCAGCGTCTTCGCCGTACCGACGCGCCGGCCGGTCTCGATCTGCGACACGTAGAGCTTCGCGATGTTCGCCTTGGCGGCAAGCGCGGCCTGAGTCAGGCCCCGCCACTCCCGCATCGCCTTGACCGGGTGCTTGCCGTCCAGAACGGCGTTCACCGTCTCGCCCGGAATGGTCGCGCCGCCGCGCGCCTTAGCGGCATCGTAGGCGCGTCGGTCGGCCGCGTCTTCGAGTGCCGCGAGCCGCTTCTCCAGGCGACGCCACTCCGCGATCGGCACGCGCACGAAGTGCGGGCGGCCATCCTTGGTGACGATCTGATGCTTGATCATGCTCGCATGGCTCACTCGTAGATGCTGCCGCGTGGTCCGATGTCGAGGACGAGGACGAGAACGACGACGCGGCCCTTGTCCAATTCGTAGCTCACCCGCCAATCGCCGACACGCAGTCGATACGCCGGGCGGCCCTTGAGTGCCTTGACGTTCGCGTTGGGCGCGTAGGGATCGCGGGCAACAACTCGGGACGGAGCCCAGATTACTCCCTCGGCAAAGATTTAATCCGGGCTACGTCCCGGGTTGATTGCGATCGCCGGATCGATGAGCTCGCGCCGCAGCGTCTTCAGCGCCGCCAGCGTGCCGCTCTCGTCCTGACCCATCAGCCGCGAATAGCCGACGACGTCGGCCGACACGATCGCGGCAAGGCGGCGCTGGTCGGTCATGCTCACCCCGCACGCGCACGAAGGACGGGCGCTCGCCGCCGCGACCAATCTGAAACCCCGCGCATCGGTTGAGCTATCGCCGCAGCGTCGGCGTTTCGTAGAGCGAGCGGCCGGCGATTTTGATCGAGACGTCGACGAGATAGGGCTTGAGCGCGTCGACGTCGATTTCGATGCCGAGGCCGGGCGCGTCGGGGGCGGCGACCTGCCCGTTCTTGTCACGCGCGAGCGTGTTCTTGGTGATCGCCTTCGCGACGGATTTGAGCTCGACCGGATACTCGCAGAGCTCGTGATCGCGGAGCCCCGCATAGGGCTGCAGCGAGGCCGAGAGCTGCAGATGCGAGGTGAAAGTGTGGTTGACGAAGGTCACGCCCCTCGCCCTCGCATAATCCGCCGCCGCCTTGGCCGGCGTGATGCCGCCGATGCGGCCGGCATCGATCTG
>JANNTF010000979.1:0-1718 GCA_031403455.1 Alphaproteobacteria bacterium
TCCCTGCCCCAGATCGTGTCGCGCGAGGAATGGCTTGCCGCCCGCAAGGCGCTCTTCGCCAAGGAGAAAGCCATGACCCACGAACTCGATGCACTGCGCGCCGAGCGCCGTCGCCTGCCCTGGGTCAAGATCGAGACGCCCTACGTGTTCGAAGGACCTCAAGGCGCATGCACGCTCGCGGATCTGTTCCGGGGCCGCAGCCAGCTCGCCGTCTATCACTTCATGCTGACGCCGGGATCCGATCACATCTGCAAGGGGTGTTCCTACATCGCCGATCATATCGATGCGGCGCGGCAGCATTTCGAGCACGCCGATCTCTCATTCGCCGCGATCTCGCGCGCGCCGCTCGAGCGGATCGAGCAGGTCAGGCAGCGCCTGGGCTGGAGCTTCCCGTGGGTCTCCTCGCACGGCACCGACTTCAACTTCGATTTCGGAGTGTCGTTCAAGAAGGAGGACATCGCCGCCGGCCGCGCCATCTACAACTACGGCACGCCGATCAAGAGCAGCGAAGACATGCACGGCACCAGCATCTTTGCCAAAAACGAGAGCGGCGACGTGTTCCACACCTACTCGACCTACCACCGTGGAGACGAAGTGCTGATCGGCGCCTTCGCGTGGCTCGATCTCACGCCCAAGGGCCGCAACGAGACGGGCGGCACCATGAGCTGGGTGAAGCTGCACGACGAATACGAAACCGGCGACAAACACAAAAGCGACTGCTGTCGCTGATGTCCCGATCTGGACGATGTCGATGGCGTGGATGCCGATGTGCGGACAGGCGTGGCTCGGTGCGGGGGCGTCGTTCCTCGGCATGTGGGTCGTGATGAAGGTGGCGATGATGCTGCCCTCCCTCTTGCCAATGCTGTGGCGCTACCGCCAGGCCGTCGGCGGGGCAGGCGAGACGCGGCTCGGTCGGCTGACCGCGCTGGTGGGCGTCGGATAAGTCGATCCAGGCGAAGCCCAGTGTTCCTGTTCGGGCGCGCCTCCACTCGTCGCCCCTCTTCGAGTCGAGGAGGGGCGACGAGAACTGCCTCGCGTTTTGCTCCGGAGATGTGTGCATCCCGTAGCTCGACTCGAGGAGGGACGACGAGCCGGGGTTTGCGCCGCGCCACGAGAGTCGGCGCGATGGACGGCCCAGGTGCGCAGCGCTAAGAACCGCGTCGATAGGGAGTTCTCAGCATGGATCTCAAAGGTCAGGTTGCGGCGATCACGGGCGGCGGATCAGGGCTCGGCGCCGGTGCGGCGCGGGTGCTGGCGAAGGCTGGTGCCGCGGTCGCCTTGCTCGACGTCAATCTCGACGGCGCCGAGGCGGTCGCGCGCGAGATCGGCGGCATCGCCTTGCGCTGCGACGTCGCCGATGCGGCGAGCGCCGAAGCGGCGCTGGCGACCGTCGCGTCCCAGCTCGGCACCGCGCGCATTCTCGTGAACTGCGCGGGCATCGGCCCGTCGGCGCGACTCGTTGGCCGCGATGGTCCGCATGCGCTCGAGCTGTTCCGGCGTGTGATCGAGGTCAACCTCGTCGGCACCTTCAACATGATGCGGCTCGCGGCGGCGGGCATGCAGAAGCTCGAACCGCTGGCCGAGGGCGAGCGCGGCGTGATCGTGATGACCGCCTCGGTCGCCGCCTTCGAAGGCCAGATCGGCCAATGCGCCTATGCCGCCTCGAAGAACGGCGTCGTCGGATTGACGCTGCCGGCCGCACGCGAACTCGCGCGCAG
>JANNTF010000980.1:0-3380 GCA_031403455.1 Alphaproteobacteria bacterium
GCGAGGAGGAACCGAAACGCCTTGGTCAGGTCAATCGCGCTTTTCGAGGGGACATCGAGACGATTGTCGCCAAGGCGCTGGAGAAGGACCGTGATCGCCGCTATGCATCCACCGCCAGGCGCGCCGCAAGCGAGCGTCCGAACGGGCTGCTCGGCTTGACGGCGTTGCGCTCCGTCGTCAGCGCGAGCGCAAGCGCGGTCTGACCGTCCCGCCAGGCGGCTTCGATCAACGTGAGATCGAGAAGATCGCGCTGCGCGTGGCTGCCGCCGAAGCGATGCGCGATGTTGCGCACGGGCCGTAGCAGCCGGATCGTCTCGCCATGCTCTTGCGCGCCGAAGGCCCGGATGGCGCGCGCGACGCTGTGACCGACCTCGCGGGTGAAGCTGGCGTTGTCGCCGCCGGCAGCCATGGTTGTCGCCTGCGCCTCGATCACCGCATCGGCGTCGCGCGTGCGGCCGGCGCCGACGAAGGCCATCATCGCGTGCGCATCGTTGAAGGCGTAGTTGCCGGCGCGTGCAAGCGGCGCCCAGTTCTGGGCGAGCGGTTCCCAGCGTGCGCCGACATCGATGCCGCGCAGATGCAGGCGCCAGAGCATCGCGGACGCGTCGATCATCTCGAGCACGACGGTCGAGCGCGCGCCGTAGATCGGGCCGTCATAGAGCGCGAGCACCTCGTCGATCTCGCCGAGGTCGAGATGGTAGAGCGCGAGATGCCACCAGTTATGGACCGCGAAGAAGCTCTCGCGCGACCAGCCCTCCGGATTGGCGCGCATCCAGGCGATGCCGTCGCGCTGCCGTCCCTGCATTTCGAGGACATGCGCGACCGCGTGCTGCGCCCAGCCGTCGCGCGGTTCGAGCTCGACCGCGCGCCGGCCCGCGCGCTCCGCGGCGACATAATCGGCCATTTCTTCCAGGCCGAACGCATGCATGCCGAGGATCGCGTGATAGCCGGGCATGCCCAATTCCCACTCGGGCAGGGCGCGCGCGATGCGATCGCGCAGCATGCGCGAATCGCCGATGAAGAAGTCGACGATCTGGCCGGCCTGCAGCGCGAGCGCATCGCGCGGATGGTCGATCGCGATGTCCTCGAGCGTGCGGCTGGCGGCGTGCCAGCCGCCCTCGGTGAGCTGGCGGATCGCCGCAAGATGGCCGGCCTCGCGCGCGGTCATCCGCAGCGGCTGCGCGGCTTCGAGGGCGGCGCGCGCGACGGCGATGCCGGCGTCTATCTGCCGGAGCCCGGCGGTTGTCACAATTGAGTTTTTCCAATGTGCGAGATGAGCGAAATTCGCCTACCCAGGCTGGCGGCAGTTCATCCGCGCGATCGACAGGTGCGTCCTCATGCTTCTCGATCTCGATCTCTTGCGTACCTTCGTCGCCATCTGCGAGACGGGCAGCTTCCGCGCCGCCGCGGAAATCGTCGCGCGCACGCAATCGGCGGTGAGCCTCCAGGTCAAGAAGCTCGAGGAGCAGATCGGCGAGATGCTGCTCGATCGCGATCCCCAGGGGATTCGTCCGACCACGCGGGGCGAATTGCTGCTGTCGCATGCCCGACGCATTCTCGCCGCGCATGACGCCGCGGTGCAGGTTCTCGACCGGCGCAAGGCCGATGATCGCGAACTCCGCCTGGGCATCTCGGCGGATTACGGTCAGGCCCTGATGACGCGAATCCTCGCGGTGCTGGCGGCGGATCTGCCTGGTCTGACCCTGCAGATCGTGTGCGGCCCCTCGGAGGAACTCGCCGTGAAAGTCCGCGAAGGTCAGATCGAGCTGGCCTTCGTCGGCGAGGGCGAGGGCTTGGGTCAGGGACCTGTCGTGCATCGCGAGCGCTGCGTCTGGGCGAGCGGTGGCGATGCGCATCATCGCGACCCGATCCCTCTCGCGCTGGTGCCGCCGGAATGCCTCTACCGGCGCTGGGCGACGGAACGGCTCGACACGATCGGGCGCGCCTATCGCATCGTCTACACCTCGCACTCGATCGGCGGCATCCAGGCCATCGTGCGCGGCGGCCACGCGGTCACGGCGCTGGCGGAAAGCGCCGTTGTTCCCGGCATGATCATCCTCGGCGAAGCGGACGGCTTCCCCGCTTTGCCGCTGATCGAAGTCCGCGTGGAGCGATGCCTGGCGCGGGACAGCAAGTGGCTGCGCAATCTCCACAAGGTCCTGATGGAGCGGCTGCGGCTGGACGCCTAGCCCGCGGACGCGCTCCTGCGCGGAAGAGCGAAGGGCCGGTGCTGATGCAGGAAAGCGAGCCGCCCGGCGATCAAGGTGAGGATGAGGTCGTCATAATCCATGCCCTCGGCGGCGAGGCCGGCACAGACCAGGTTTGTGGTGTCGCCGGACGGACGCATCAGGTCGGGCTTGGCGTTGGCCTCGAGGATGCACAAGGTGCCCGCGGCATCGGCGCGGACATCCAGCCGCATCAGGCCTTCGACGTTGAAATCGAGGCAGGTGGTCCGCGCGAGTTCATGGAGCTGGATGCGCACGGCGTCATCGCCGGATGCGGTCAGCGCGCGCACGGAACTCGACGTGATCGGCCGCACATCGATCGAGGTGACGATGCGCTCGTCGGCGTCTAGCAGCCGCTGCATCGCGGAGAAGATGAACGGATCGTGACGACTGGAGATCCGTCGTTTGCGCGCGACATACGGCTCGGCGGCGGCAACGCAGTATTCCATGCCCGGGAGATAGGCCTCGATCAGGACATGGTTCTCGGTGGCCCGGAACACTTCGGCGACCGCGTCCGGCAAGCCGCGCTCGTCATCGACGACATGCACATGAAGCGCGGCGCGACCGCACACCGGCTTGACGACGAACGCGCCCCAGTGATTCCGAAAGCACCTGATGAATCGACTGTTGATCTTCGGGCGGAACGGACCGCGCGCCATGTGCCAGGTGATGAACGGGGCGGTCGGAATACCGAACGCGGCCAGCGACCGCTTGAAGAGATGCTTGTTGTCCAGCGTGCTGGCGTTGAGCGGATCGTGTCCGACATAGGGAATGCCGAGGAGCTCCAGCAGCCCCGGCGCGTGGCTCATCGGATTGTAGCCCTGCACCCCGCCGCTGTTGAGCCACGCGAACTGGATCCCCTCCTGACGCAGGCGATCGCTGAGATGCATGTTCTCGGGCATGGTCCGGACGTGGCGAAAACCGAGGCGCCGAAGCGAGTCGGCGATGTCGGCCGCCACAGGCTCGAAGCTTTTCCAGGCGCGTGGATTGGGCATCGGATTGACCACGGCGTCGGGCGCGGATTTGTCGCCACCGAAGATCACCGCGATGCGTAGCGACGACATCACCGAGTCGATATAGGCCTCGATCTCGGGCAGCGGCTGTTCGCTGGTCGCCGCGGCGGTTCGGATGCGTTCGGTGGTGTCGCCGGATTGC
>JANNTF010000981.1:0-4138 GCA_031403455.1 Alphaproteobacteria bacterium
GGGAAATCGAAGCGCGAGAGGTAATAGCCGGCGAGCGTGCTCACGCTCACGACCAGCGCCATCTGCACCAGCGCGATGAACAGCGAATTGCCGAACGCCGTCCAGACGCTCGGGTAGCGGCTGCCGGTGCCGGACTCGCCCTTGAGCTGATTGGCGATGTCGGCGGTCCACAGGAATCGCCAATTATCGGTGTGCAGATACGGCCCGGTGATGATCGCCAGCGCCAGCAGCGTCAGCGCGCCCAGCGCGAGTTCGAAGCGCAGCCGGCGTTTCGCGTCTTCGAACGCGATGCGCAGCATGAGCCACACGACCAGAGCCGGCATCAGGATCGCGAGGGTGCGCCACAGCACCGCGGTACTCGCCCCGGTCCGGCCGGAGAACGCGACGGTGAACAGCCAGAGATACGGCACGACGATCGGCAGCGAACCGAGGATGAGCACGATGTAGAGGAAGACCGTGGTCGCGCGACGACGCAGCCGGGCACGCGCGACGAGGCGCGGCCAGTCGAGGCTGGCCTGGCGCGGTCGATCGCTCGCGAGCAGCATCAGCCGACCTCGATGCGCGGCTTCTGCAGCAGGGCGCGCATGTCGAAGAAGCGCCACAGCAGCAGGGCGATCGCGACGCCGACGACCACCAGGCCGAGCGCCAGCGCCGCGCCATAGGCGTATTGGCCGTTCTCGAAGGCGCGACGATAGACGTAGAGCGCGTAGACCGTCGTATCGAAGAACGGCCCGCCATTGGTGATCAGCCAGATGTACTCGAAGCTCACCAGCAGCGAGAGCGCCTGATAGATCGTCACGAAGCTGATCTGCCAGCGTATCGCCGGCAGGGTGATGTGGCGGATCAGCGCGAACCCGCCCGCACCGTCGGCGCGTGCGGCATAGAACAGATGCTGCGGGATGGCGCGGATCGCTGACGTGAAGATGATCATGCCGAACGAGGCGCCGATGAAGCCGTTGGCGAGGATCACCACGAGCATCGGCGCGTTGCTCTTGAGATCGAGTGGCGGCAGCCCGAAGGCGGCGAGGCCCTGGTTGAGCAGGCCATAATCGGTCGGCGCGATCACCCAGCTCCACAGCAACGCATAGACGACCGACGGGCTCATGCGCGGCAAGAACCACACCGCGCGGAAGAAGCCGCCGGCGCGATCGGGCAGTGCGGTGGTCAGCAGCGCCAGCAGCAGCCCGTACCCGACATTGAAGATCGCGAGGGTGCACAGGACATAGGTGAGCGTCACCAGCATGACCTGGCTGAGACGCCGGTCGCCGCCGAGCATGCGCTGCATGTGTTCGGTGGTGAAGCCGGTGACCTGCAGGTTGCGGCCCATATCGGTGAAGGCGATGCCGATATCGACGATGACCGGCACCACGAAGAACATCGCCAACAGGATCGTCGCCGGTCCGAGGAACAGGATCCGGTCGATCCGCCGCCGGTTACGTGATCTCGTCGAAGCAGGTGTCACGGAGCGATCCGGCAGGCGCTGCCTGCCGGACTCCCTGAGCGGCGTCTCAATTGAGCTTGTCGACGATCTTCACGTTGCCTTTGAGCTCGCTCAACATTTCCTCTTCGAGGAACTCGATCGCCTTGTCCGGCGTCAGCCGCCCGGTCTCGACGCCCTGCAGCGCCTTGAACAACACGCCGTTGTAGCGCCCGAACTCGGGATGGTTCGGCAGGAAGGTCGAGCGCGCGAGCAGCGGCGTCGCCGCGTCCAGATACCAGGCATTGGCATAGTCCGGCATGCTGCGCTGGCCGTTGAGGATCGCCGTATGCGCTGTGGTCACCGCGTGCTTGGTGTTGAAATACGGCAGCGAGGCGTAGGCGACGAGCGTCGCCGCCAGGTCGGCATGCCGCGATTTCGGATTCACGACATAGACGATCGGATGCGAGAGATTGGCGGGCGCGCCGCCCTTGACCGCCGCCGGCGCATGCAGCCAGCCGATCTTCTTGAAATAGCCTTCCCGATCCTTCGGCCAGGTCGCGCCTTTCGCGTCGCCGAGCATCCACTCGCCGACCGCCCAGACGCCCTGGTGATAGATGAAAGTCTGCTCGGTCTTGAACCCGCTCTGGATCTCGTCCCACACCATCGCCGTGTTGTTGCGCGGCGTCACGCCGTTCGCGGCGTTCCAGGCGAACCACTCCAGGCCCTTCTTGATCTCCGCCTTCGGCAGCAAGAGCTGTCCCGAGGCCTCGTCCATGTACTTCGCCCCGAAGGCCGAGAAGGTCATCAGATAGTCGGGCCCGGCATTGGGCCGATGGATGATGCCGATCTTTGCGGCGCCCTTGGTCACCACTTCCTTGGCGAGGTTGGAGAGATCCTGCATCGTGAACTGGCCGCTCTCGACCTGCGCCGGCAGGCCGTTGATGAACGCCTCGTCCTTGCCGATCTTGCGCAGCATGTCCTTGTTGTAGAAGAACATGCGGATCTCGGAATCCTGCGGGATCGCGTGGATCTTGCCCTTGTACTTGGTCGACTCCCAGAGGATGGGGATCACGTCGGCGAAGGCCCAGGGATTTTTCGCGATGAAGCCGTCGAGCTCCATCGCGTAGCCCGACTTGGCGAACTCGCCGACCCATTCATGGGCGGCGACATAGATGTCCGGACCCTGATTGACGGCGAAGGCCTTGAGGATGTCGAGCGCATCCGCGTCGTAGCCCGTGGCCGGGCCCTCGAACACGTTCACCTTCACGACCTTGTCGGAGCCGGCCGCTTTGAGCGCGGCGTTCAGCGTCTCGGCGGCGGCGACGATATTGCCGGCGCGCAGCGGCCCGGATCGATCGGCGCGCGCCCAGAGCTTGACCACCACATCTTCGGCCTGGCTGGTCGCGGCGGTGCCGACGATCGCGGCTCCCGCCAGAACAGCCGCGGCAAACACTTGCAAGCAACGCATTGGCATTCTCCCTTGTGCGGTTGATCAACCCTGTCGATGACAGCCTTCACGTTGGAAGGGCTCGTTAGTTGGTCGACGCGATGCAATGAAGGACAATCGCGTGATGTTTCAGAGTCATTGCCGACAGGTCCGGGGGAGTCAACCAGGTCCCTCATCCAGGGCAATCAAGGCGCGCCGTGCGCCGATGTCGAGGCCCGTAGGGTATTCGCTTCACCGCCGTATCGATCGTTCGCCGGGGTGCATAACATCAGCGGTCACAAGAGCTGGAATGGCTGTATCGTCGATCAGTAGTCGACTCCGGACCTGCCGCTGGTGACACTGCCGCACAATCCACTATCTGCTGCGGCGCGACCGGAACGATCCGCCTGGCGTCGCGCCCGCTGGCCGGCGTGATGAAGCGATGACAACGAGGAGCGTCGCATGAGTGACCAGCCGGCAGCGCCGTCCCGCTCGGCTCGCTTCGGGTTGCCGACCATCATCCGCGTGGTGCGGCTTGTGACCGGGATGATGTTGATGGCGTTCGTTGCCGGCCATCTCTGCGTCCTGGCGCTTGGCCTGTTGTCGCTCGAGACGATGGATGATTGGGCGCCGATCCTGATGATTGCGCTCTATCACAAGGCCGGCGTGATCGCGCTCTATGTCGCGATCGCGCTCCACCTCGCCGCCGGTCTCTATGCGATCGTGCGCCGCGGCAGCTGGCGCATGCCGGCGAGCGATGCCGCCCAGCTGGCGCTCGGCGTCGCCATCCCGGTGTTGCTCGCGGGCCATGTCATCGCCATTCGCGGCGGCGTCCAGCTCGGTGGGCTCTATACCAGTTTTCATTGGATGATCGCGTTCTACTGGAAACTCGCACCAGGCTATGGCCTGCGTCAGGTCGTCGTCCTCGTCGTGGTGTGGATGCATGGCTGTCTCGGTCTCTACAACTGGCTCAGTCTGAAACCGTGGTGGCCGCGTGTCGGAGTTTGGCTCTATCCGATCGCCGTCGCGCTGCCGATCCTGGCGCTGCTGGGCTTCGTCGAGGCCGGCAAGGAGGCGTTGCGCCTGCTCGAGGACAATGCGGCATTCATCGATCGCACGGTCAAGCACCGGGCAAAGCTGGCGCCGCTCCTGCCACGCATTCAGGCGATCCAGGACGGCGCGCTCGCCGCCTACGCAGCGCTGATGGTCGCATTGGCCGGCATGGTGCTCGTACGCGCCATCGCTCGGCGACGCGCGCAGGTGCAGGTCGTTTATGTCGGCGGACCAACGGT
>JANNTF010000982.1:0-2991 GCA_031403455.1 Alphaproteobacteria bacterium
CGCCGAGCCAGATCAGCGGTGGCCCGACGGGCAGCGGTGAGGTGAGGCACGTGAGGAAGGAGAGCAGCACCACGCTCGGCACGCCGGCGATCCACAGGCCGATGAGCATCAGCACGCCCTGGATCAAAGCGGTGCCGACGACACCGTAGACCACCGCCTGGACCGTATTGCCGGCCACGTTGAGCAGGCGTTCGCCGCGCGCACCGAGCAGGCGTATCGCGCCACCGTGGAGACGGGTGGCGAGCGCCGCGCCATCGCGATAGAGAAAGAACGCGACGAACAGCGCGAGCGCGAGCTCCATCGTGCCCTGCGCCAGCCCCAGCCCGACATTGACTCCGGCATCGAAGCCCCAGCGGCCGAGGACCTGCGCGTAGGGCGCGAGAATCACCTGCACCTCGCCCGAATCGCTCGCGATGCGCCGCCATTGCTCGTCGAGGTTATGGCCGACCAACGGCAGGGATTTCAGCCAAGCCGGCGGCGGCGGCAGACCATCGGCAAACAAGGCGCGTCCGGATTGCACCAGCCTGCGGGCATCGTCGGCAAAATCGGCCACGACGAAGGCCAGCGGCGCAAGCAGGATGGAAAACGCGGCGAGGATCATCAGCAAGGCCGCGAACGACCGCCCGATCGCCAGCCGGCGCTGGATCGCGCTGAAGATGGGCCAGGTCGAATAGACCAGGATGCACGCCCACAGAATTGCCGCGGCGAACGGTCGCAAGACGAGGAAGCTGGCGAGCGCGAGGCCCGTCAGGAGCGCCGCGGCGATGCCGCGCTCGATGCGGGTCGGCGGCCCAAGGGGAGGTTGGAGGGAGGTGCTCACGGAGATCGAGTTTATGCACGCGCGGCTGGCATCGACTCAAGCCTTCCGCGCCGCGCGGTCAGCCCGTCAGGCGCTCGACGAATCGCTGCACCGGCGAGTCGTCGAGCCGGAGCATCGCGGGCACGCTCATGTGACTATGCGGCCACACGAACCGATTGGATGCGGGGATGCGCCAGCGATCCAGCTGCGCGATGCCGCCGGCCACCGGCATGATGCGATCGTCACGGGCCAGCAGCGAGACGACCCGATCCGGTGCGACGCAGATGGTGTCGCTCGGTATCAGCAACGGGCTCCAGCGCAGCAGCGCCGCGCGGGACCAGCCGGCCTTCTCGAGACCCTCGAGAATGCCCAGAGTCTCGACCAGCTCGCCGGTGAAGGCGATTTCGTCGATCGCGCCGCTATGGAGCACCAGAAAGGCGGCGTCGGGCCGCGCGCTGAGTGGCCAGGATGTCGCATGGCTGAGAGCGAGCTGAGTCACCAGCGCGCTCATCGACACGCCGACGACGCCCACGGGACCATGGAATGCGCGTCGGCACCAATCGATCAGCACGGCGAGTTCCCAGCTCTGGCCGATGAAGAGATCGAGCGTCGAGAGGGGCACGCCGGCAAAGAACATCTCGCCGCCATACCAACCCGGTGCGGTGCGCCGGCCATGCCAGGGCGATGTCATTTCGATCACGCGCAATCCGCGACCCGCGAGGCTGCCGGCGATTTCGAGCACCGCCGATGGATACATCTCGGGTTCGATGCAGACGCCGTTACCGGCGATCACGGTCGCGCGGGCAGGCGGCGAGATCGGCTCGACGATCTTGATGCTCGTCATGTCGGCGAGGCGCGGATGCGGCGCGGGGAACCGCACCCAATAGCTGCGCGTCGTGCCCGTCTCGATCGGCTGCGAGACTTCGATCTCCGGCCAGGGCAGCGCGGGCATGAAGGCTTCCGCCGGGCGGTCGAGGAATCGTCCATACGCGGCGTCCACCTCGGCCGGGACGGGAATGCGCCAGCGCACCGGCGGCACATGGGAAACCAGACGCAGCGGCGTGAGCAGGCCACGGCTGGCCATCCATCGCGCCGCCGCCGCGCGTCGTGCCGCCTCGATCTCGCCCTGCCGGCCCAGACGACGGGCATCGGGTCCGAAGAAATGCGCCTCCCAGAGCCGATCGGCTTGGCGCATCGCGTGATGGCGTTCGACGACCTGCCGGGCAATACCGGTGGCGAGGTGGCGCAGGACAGGATTGCCCATCGCGATCCCCGTCTCGGCCGCGAAGCGCGCGTCGGTGACGGGGTGGATACTGGCGGCGGCCCAAAGCCGCGAGAGTGGAAAATAGAGCTGGCGCAGCGCGGGCAGCGCGATCGGGTCGACCCAGGGGCCGAGCGCGTCGGCAATGGCGTTGATGGCGGGGAACATGCGCAGGTGAGATCCTATCGGCCCGACTAGGCCAGTCGATTATGTCGCGCCTGCGGCGGCCTGATGGCGCATTCGCTGGATCCCGTTCGCGGGAGGGGGCAAGTTTCGACTGGCCGCGCGCCCCGCAACCCGCTACCAACCGCCGCCGATTTCGCGAATGTCCCGAGATGAATGATCTTGCCCGCCGCGCCCTGTTGCCTGCTGGTTTCGTCGATCTCCTGCCCGGCGAAGCGGGGCACGAGGCCGCGACCGTCGAGCGTTTGATGACGCTGTTCGGCGCGCAAGCCTATGTGCGCGTGAAGCCGCCGCTGGTGGAGTTCGAGGACTCGCTGCTGACCGGCGCCGGTGCGGCGATGGCGCGCTACAGCTTCAGACTCATGGATCCGGTTTCGCAGCGCATGCTGGCGCTGCGGCCGGACATGACGCTGCAGGTCGCGCGGATCGCGGCGGTGCGGCTGCGCAACGCACCGCGTCCGTTGCGCCTGTGCTATGCCGGTCAAGTCGTGCGCGTCGTCGGCGACACGTTGCGCTCGGCGCGTCAATTCGGTCAGCTCGGCTGCGAGCTGATCGGAAGTGCGGCCGTCGAGGCGGATGTGGAAGCCGTGCTGCTCGCCGCGTCGTCGCTGGTCGAAATCGGCGCCGCGGGACTCAGCGTCGATCTCTCGTCGCCGACGCTCGCCGCCGCGATCATCGAAGCGGCCGGGCTCGCACCCGATCAGGCGAGGCAATTGCGCGCGGCGCTCGACCGCAAGGATGCGGCCGC
>JANNTF010000983.1:0-7563 GCA_031403455.1 Alphaproteobacteria bacterium
GGCGTGTCGGCGCCGACTTTCTGGCTCGCCTTCATCGTGCTGGCGGTGTTCTACGGCGGTCTGCAGATCGCACCGGGGCCTGGTCGCCTCGACGTCACGTCGCTCTCGCCGCCCAAATGGTCCGGCCTGTTCCTGATCGACAGCGCGATTGCCGGCCAATGGGAAACCTTTCGTGACGCGGCGGCGCATCTCGTCCTGCCCAGCGTCGTGCTCGCCGCATCGATCCTCGGGCTGCTGACGCGCACCGTGCGCGCGAGCATGCTCGATGCGCTGTCGCAGGATTACGTGCGCGTCGCCCGCGCCAAGGGCATGCGCGAGACCGCGATCGTGATCTGGCACGCGTTGCCCAATGCGCTGGTGCCCGTGGTGACGCTCGGCGGTATCGCCTACGCGATCCTGCTCACCGGCGCCGTCATGACCGAGACGATCTTCAGCTGGCCCGGTCTTGGCCGCTACACGTTCCGCAGCGCCATCGCGCTCGACTTTCCCGGCATCATGGGAATCACCGTCGTGGTGGCGATCGTCTATCTGTTCGTGAATCTGATCGTCGATCTTTCCTATGCGCTGATCGACCCGCGCGTGGTGCAGCGTTGAGCAGCGCGGCGAGCGAAGCGCCGATCTCCGGCACCTCCGATGCTGCGAAGCGCCGGCGCTGGCTGCGCCGCTACGGACTCGCCGCCGCCGGCGGCGCGATCATCGTCGCCTGGATCCTGATCGCCATCTTCGCCACCTGGCTCGCGCCCTATCCCTATGCCCAGGTGGATGTGACCAAGCGGCTGCTGCCGCCCTCGGCCACGTATTGGCTCGGCACCGATCTGCTTGGGCGCGACGTGTTCTCGCGCCTGCTGGTCGGCGCGCGCATCTCGCTGATCGCCGGCATCGTGGTGGTGGCGATCGGCGGCGTGGTCGGCACGCTGATCGGCGGCATCGCGGCCTATGTCGGCGGCAAGGCCGAGGAATGGATGATGCGTGCGACCGATCTCGTGATGTGCTTCCCGCCGATCATCCTGGCGATGGCGATCGCCGCGGCGCTCGGCATCGGCGTCACCAACACGATCCTGGCGATGCTCGTGGTGTGGTGGCCGAAATTCGCGCGCCTCGCGCGCAGCCTCGTGCTCGTGCAGCGCAATCAGGAATATGTCGAGGCCGCGCATGTGATGGGCTATGGCCCGGCGCGGATCCTGTTCCGCCATATCGTGCCCAACGCCGTCGGGCCGCTGGTGGTGTTGCTCACGCTCGATGTCGGCACCGCCATCCTGACCTTCGCCGGCCTCAACTTCCTCGGTCTCGGCGTCATTCCACCGACTCCCGAATGGGGACAGATGGTCTCCGAGGGGCGCGAACTCGTGGAACAATGGTGGGTGGCGACCTTTCCGGGCATCGCGATCCTGACGGTCGTCGTCGGGTTCAACTTCCTCGGCGATGGCATCCGCGACTGGCTCGATCCGAAATCGCGGCGGCGCTGAACGACGATGGCCGGACCGCTCCTCGAGATCCGCAACCTGCGTACGCAATTCGACACCGACGCCGGAACCGTGCGCGCCGTCGATGGGGTGAGCTTCACCCTCGATGCCGGCGAGACGCTCGGCATCGTCGGCGAGTCCGGCTCGGGCAAGAGCGTCACCGCGCGCTCGATCATGCGCCTGCTCGACGAGGGCGCGCGCATCGCCAGCGGCGAGATCATGTTCCGCGGCGACGATGTGATGCATCTCGGCCGCGAGGGCTTGCGCAGCCTGCGCGGCGGCGACATCGCGATGGTGTTCCAGGACCCGATGACATCGCTCAACCCCGTGCGCCGCATCGCCGGCCAGCTGGTCGAGGGCATGACGGTCCATGGCCGCTACGACCAGCGCCAGGCGCGTACCCGCGCCGTGGATCTGCTGCGGCGCATGGGCGTGAGCGCGCCGGAACGCGCGATCGATTCCTATCCGCATGAATTCTCCGGCGGCATGCGCCAGCGCGTGATGCTGGCGATGGGCTTCTCGAATGGCCCGAGCCTGCTGATCGCCGACGAGCCCACGACCGCGCTCGACGTCACCATCCAGGCGCAGATCCTCGATCTGCTGCGCGCGCTGAGCGCCGAGTTCGGCACGGCGGTGCTGCTGATCAGCCATGATCTCGGCGTCATCGCCAATGTCTGCAAGCGCGTGATCGTGATGTATGGCGGCGAGATCGTGGAGGAGGGGCCGACCGAGCAGTTGCTCGCCGATCCGCGCCATCCTTATACCTGGGCGCTGATCAACGCGGTGCCGCGGCTCGATCGCCATAGTCAGGGCGACAAGCGCCTGCTGGCGATCGAGGGCATGCCGCCCAATCCGCTCGACCTGCCCACCGGCTGCCGCTTCATGGCGCGCTGCCCGTTCAAGATCGCGCGCTGCGCCGAGCCGCCGCCGCTGGCCGCCATCGCGCCCGGCCGCCAGGCCAGGTGCTGGGTGACGCAGGACGGCAAGAGCCTGCCCGAACGCGCGGCGCATGCGCCGGCCATGCCGCGCGCGAGCGTCGATCGCGCGCAGAGCTTCGTGCGCGAGCAGCGCGACCTCGATGCCGTGGGCACGCCGATCCTCGAGCTCGCCGGCGTCGCCAAGTATTTCCCGCTGCGCAACACGGGTTTCTTTTCGACGCCGCGCAAGGTGCATGCCGTGGACGGCGTCGATCTGACCGTGCTGCGCGGCGAGACGGTGGGCCTGGTCGGCGAATCGGGATGCGGCAAATCGACGATCGCGCGCCTGGTCACGCGCATCCATGAACCGACCGCGGGCACGATCCGTTTCGACGGCACGGATATCTCGCATGCCTCGCCGGCCGAGATCCGCCCGCTGCGCCGGCGGCTGCAGATGATCTTCCAGGATCCCTATGCCAGCTTGAATCCGCGCATGACGGTGGGCGAGGCGCTGAGCGAACCGCTGCGCTTCCACGGCATCACCACCGATGAGGCCGCAACGCGCGCGCGCGTTGCGCATCTGCTCGATCTCGTCGGGTTGCCGGCGCAGTCGATCGAGCGCTATCCGCATGAATTCTCCGGCGGCCAGCGCCAGCGCATCGGCACCGCGCGCGCGCTCGCGGTGTCGCCCGAGATGATCGTCGCGGATGAGCCGATCTCCTCGCTCGACGTCAACATCCAGGCGCAGATCATCAATCTGCTCGTCGATCTGCAGGAGCAGTTCAAGCTCACCTATCTGTTCATCGCGCATGACCTCGCGGTCGTGCGCCATGTCTCGGACCGCATCGTCGTGCTCTATCTCGGACGCGTGATGGAGATCGCGACCGCCGCGACGCTGTTCGACCGGCCGTTGCATCCCTACACCGTCGCGCTGCTCTCGGCCGTGCCGATCCCCGATGTCGCGGCGGAGCGCCAGCGCAAGCGCCTGCTGCTCAGCGGCGAGCCGCCCAGCGCGATCGACCCCCCCAGCGGCTGCCGCTTCCGCACGCGCTGCCCGATCGCCAAGCCACGCTGCGCCGAAATCGCGCCACCGCTCATCGAACACCAGCCCGGCCAATTCGCCGCCTGCCACTTCCCAGGCGAGATGCAGGGGTAGGCGGCGGCGACGCGTCAGGAAGATCTAGCCGTCGGGCCGATGATCCTCGGGTCCCATTGGCGGCCGAGGCGGAAGTCGAAATCGAGCGAGGAGAAGGGCGTCATCGCATTGTCGGGACACAAGGTGATTTCGCCCAACGTGATCCGGCCCGAGGGTGGCAGGTAGAAATCGATGCGCGCGAAGGAGAAGCGTTGGCCGATCGCCTCGGCCGCTTCGACCATCGTGTCGTAGGCGGCCGGCTTCGGCATCGGTTTGGCCTGCGGATACCAGCGGTTCTTCAAGGCCAGATACGTGAAATCGCGGTCGTAGAATGCGAGGCGATGATTGGTGCCACGGTCCAGATTGACCTGGGCCAGGCGCGTCCGGCCATTCAGCACCCAGAATTTCCAGTCCGGCACATCGGCGCCGGGCTCGCCGAGATGCGCTTCCAGCAACACCCGCCGCTGGAAGCGGCTGTACCACCACTCACCCCAGGCGAGGCCGTAATCGGTCACCAGCCAGCCCGAGGCGGTGGCCTGCGCCGTCGCGCGGTCGTGTTCGGAGAGCGGATAGCTGATCGCGAGATTGAAGCCGCTGCCATGATTCGCCTTCAGGAAATACGCGCCCGGCAGGATCGCGTCATTGGGCGGCAGCACCGGCTTGGTCGACGTCCAGACGCGGGCAGGGGATGCGATCCGATCCTGGTAGCCAGGCGGGAGATAGCTCGTGGCTGCGAGCTTGTTGCCCGCCGAGGGCATCGGCATCGGCGTGAAGAATTTCGACCACAGCAGCTTCTCGGTCAGGCTGGAGGGGTAGACCAGATTCGGCATGCGCCGATGGGTGTGGACATAGAGGTCGACCGCTCGCGCGACGGCATGGACGAGCACATGCGCGCCGTAGACATCGATGCCGCGCAAGGTCCCGCGCGGTGGTGGCTTGATGAAATCCTTGTCCGGCAGCGCCAGGATCGCGCCGAGCTGGCTGGCGACCATCGTGAGATAGCGCTGCGAATTGTCGGGGATCGGCTGACTCGGGCCGTCGACCATGGCTCTCCTGGACCTCCGTTTCGGCGCGCTGATCCAAACATAGGGCCTGTCGGTCTGTCCCGCGCGCAATGCGCCTACGCCGTGGCGCGCGTCGCACGCTGGCCAGACCAGCGACTCTGCTAAGCTGCGGCCATGCTCAGCCTCTCTCCAACCAACGATCTCTCGCCCGCGCGTCGGCGCCTCGCCGCGACGCTCGCGGCGAGTGAGACGGAGATCGTCGAGGATCTGCTGGTGCGCGCCCAGCCGGATGCGGCGATGCGCCAGCGTATCGATCGCCGCGCGCAGGCGCTGGTCGCGACAGTGCGCGCCAAAGGCAACAAGAGCGTGGGCATCGAGGCCTTCCTGCAGGAGTTCAGCCTATCGAGCCGCGAGGGCGTGGTGCTGATGTGCCTCGCCGAGGCGCTGCTGCGGATCCCCGATGCCGACACGGCCGACCTGCTGATCCGCGACAAGCTCGCCGACGCCGATTGGGCAGCGCATCTCGGCCATAGCGACTCGATGTTCGTGAATGCATCGACCTGGGCATTGATGCTCACGGGCAAGATCATGCGCATCGAACCGGCGGCCGAGCCGGGCCTCGGCGCGACGCTCAAGCGGATGATCACGGCCTCGGGCGAGCCGGTGATCCGGCGCGCGGTCGGCACGGCGATGAAGATTCTCGGCCGCCAATTCGTGATGGGCCGGACGATCGAGGAAGGTCTGGCGCGCGCGGCGCCGGACGAGCCGAAGGGCTGGCGCCATTCCTACGACATGCTGGGCGAGGCGGCGCGTACGGCCGCCGATGCCGATCGCTATTTGGACTCCTACGCCCAGGCGATCGCCGCGATCGGCCGCGCGAGCGCCGGGCGCGGGCCGATCGACGGGCCGGGCATCTCGGTGAAGCTTTCCGCGCTGCATCCGCGCTACGAGGTCGCGCAAGGCCAGCGCGTCCGGCGCGAACTCGGAGCGCGGCTGATCGAACTCGCGCGTCTCGCCAAGCGCGCGGGCATCGGCATGACCGTCGATGCCGAGGAGGCGGAGCGGCTCGAGCTGTCGCTCGATCTGATCGACGCCGCGATGAACGATGCGTCGTTGAAGGATTGGGACGGTTTTGGCCTGGCCGTGCAGGGCTATCAGAAGCGCTGCCTGAACTTGATCGACTGGCTCGCCGAGCGCGCGCGCGCCGCCAACCGGCGGCTGATGGTGCGGCTCGTGAAGGGCGCGTATTGGGACAGCGAGATCAAGCGCGCGCAGGAGCGCGGGCTCGACGGCTACCCGGTGTTCACGCGCAAGGCCTCGACCGATGTCTCCTATCTCGCCTGCGCGCGCGCGATGCTGGCGGCGCCCGAGGCGATCTACGCGCAATTCGCGACCCACAACGCGCACAGCCTCGCCGCGATCCTCGAATTCGCGGGCAATCGCCCGTTCGAGTTCCAGCGCCTGCACGGCATGGGCGAGACTCTCTACGGCGAGATCGTCACGCCGGAGCGGCCGTGCCGCGTCTATGCGCCGGTCGGCAGCCATGAGGATCTGCTGCCCTATCTCGTGCGCCGCCTGCTCGAGAACGGCGCCAATACGTCGTTCGTCAACCGTCTCGCCGATGAAGGCGCGCCGATCGAGCAGGTCGTCGCCGATCCGGTCGCGACGGTCGCCGCGCTGGCGGTCAAGCCGCATCCGCGCATCGTGCTGCCGTGCGACCTCTATCGGCCGGAGCGGCGCAATGCCCATGGCCTCGATCTCAGTGATTGGGGCGTGCTGGAGCGGCTCGACGGCGAACTCGCGCGCGCGGCGGCCCGCAATTGGCGCGCCATGCCGACCGGGCGCACGGCGCCGGGCGGACGTGGTGTCCACGACCCTGCCGATCACCGCCGCATCGTCGGTCAGGTCGTCGACGCGAACGACGCCGACATCGAGCGTGCGCTCGCGGCTGGCGTGACGGCGCAACCGCTGTGGGATGCGCAGGGGGGTGGCCATCGGGCGACGATGCTCGAGCGCGCGGCGGAACTCTATGAAGCCCATCGCGGCGAACTCGTGCAGCTCATCGTGCGCGAGGGCGGCCGCACCGTGCCCGATGCGCTGAGCGAACTGCGCGAGGCCGTCGACTTCCTGCGCTACTACGCGGCGCAGGCGCGCGCGCAATTCTTGGCGCCCGTCGAGCTGCCGGGCCCGACGGGTGGCCGCAACACGCTCGCCCTCGCCGGCCGCGGCGTATTCGCCTGCATCAGCCCATGGAATTTTCCGGTCGCCATCTTCACCGGCCAGGTGAGCGCGGCGCTCGCCGCCGGCAATGCCGTGATGGCCAAGCCCGCCGAGCAGACACCACTCACGGCCGCGTGCTGTATCGCCTTGTTGCACGAAGCCGGAATCCCCAGCGCCGTGCTGGCGCTGTTGCCGGGCGATGGCGCGGTCGGCGCCGCGCTCACGCGCGATCCGCGGGTCAGCGGCGTCGCGTTCACCGGCTCGACCGAAGTCGCGCGGCTGATCAACCGCACGCTGGCCGCGCGCGACGGACCGATCGCGCCATTGATCGCCGAGACCGGCGGTCTCAACGCGATGATCGTGGATTCCTCCGCGCTGCCCGAGCAGGTCGTCGCCGACACGCTGCTATCGGCGTTCAACAGCGCGGGGCAGCGCTGCTCGGCGCTGCGTCTGCTCTGCATCCAGGACGATGTCGCGCCGAAGATCCTCACCATGCTCGAAGGCGCGATGGCGGAGCTGGTGATCGGCGATCCGATGCAGCTCGCGACCGATGTCGGACCGGTGATCGACGCCGACGCGAGGCGCATGCTCGACGAGCACAAGGCACGGCTGGGCCGCGCGGGAAAGCGCATCGCCGAGTGCACGCTGCCGGGCGGTCTCGCGGAGGGAAATTTCGTGGCCCCGGCGGCGTATGAGGTCGCAGCCGTGGGCGCGCTCACACAGGAGATCTTCGGGCCGATCCTGCATGTCGTGCGGTGGTCGAGCGATCGGCTCGATCACCTCGTCGACGCGATCAACGCCTCGGGATACGGACTCACGCTGGG
>JANNTF010000984.1:0-1570 GCA_031403455.1 Alphaproteobacteria bacterium
CTGATCTGGATCAAGGACAATCTGCCCGGACGCGCCGACATCGCGTGGTTCAAGGCCGGTGGCGGGTTGATGGGCAAGGAACATCCGCCGGCCGGAAGGTTCAATGGCGGGCAGAAGCTGATCTTCTGGATCGTGATCCTCGGCGGCGCGGCGATGACGGTGTCGGGTTATCTGCTGCTCTTCCCCTTCGTCGGCACGGTGATCGCGGGGATGCAGCTCGCGAATATCGTTCATGGCGTGATCGGCGTGCTGTTCGTCGCCGCGATGCTCGGCCACATCTATATCGGCACGATCGGCATGGAGGGCGCGTTCGACGCGATGGGGAGCGGCGAGGTCGACGTCAATTGGGCGAAGGAGCACCACGCGCTCTGGGCCGCCGAACAGGCGGGCAAGACTCCGAGCCTCGGCAAAGCGAGCTCGAGCGCCGCCGAGTAGCCGTCGCCGGCGTTACGGACGCGCGCCGCTGGTCGCGAAGGCGTCGCCGCTCGGCGTCTGATAGGTCTCGAGAATGAACGAGGCGCCGACGGCGATGCCGAGGGCGACGACGACGGCACAGAGAAACGCACGCATCACAACCTCCCGCCGGTGACTTGGTCGACTTGATAGACGGCTAGGCGCTGGCGGTAAAGCTTCGCCGCATCACCAGGGCAGTTCGATCGCGTAGTCGTCGAGCCGCCGTCCATCAGGCCCCGATACACGCTCAGCCGACGGTCAGATTCCACAGCACTGGAATTGGCATCTCGATCACACCCTGTACGTTGGCGCGATGCGCGATCGGCGTGAAGAGCTGGCCCAACGGGATGAAGGGCATCGACTCGGCGGCGCGCAGCTGGATCTGCTCGGCGATGCCTCGGCGCTCCTCAGCGCTCGCGGCCAACGCCCAGCGTGTGCGCAGATCTTCGAGCGGCTGGTCGCAGGCCCAGCCGAACCAGCCGGCCGGATTGCCTTGGGCGTCGCGCGCGCAGGGGCTGGCCAGCGCGAAGCTGGTGAGCGGCGTATTGAGCTCGAGTCCGAGCGAGCGCGTGTGGAAGATGTGCCAGCCACCTTGCAGCGGCGGATCGCGGCGGGCGCGTCGGGCGAAGAGCGTTGCGAGGTCGCCCGTCTCCGCGCGTACGTTGACGCCGATTCGTCGCAGCTGGTTGATCGTCACCTCGGTCACCCCGCCGAGGATGGCGTTGTCGGTCGGATGCAACACGACGATCGGCTCGCCGTTGTAGCCGGCCTCCTTCATCAGCTCACGCGCACGGTCGAGATTGGGCTGCCTGTAGGCATCCATCCCCGATTCCGAACCCATCGGCGAGCCGCAGACCATGAAGGCGTGGCAGGGCTTCCAGTTGTCGCGATCGCCGGCGGCGGCGCTGAGATAATCGGCTTGGCTTGCCAGCAATGCGAGCGCGCGGCGTGCGCGCACGTCGTTGAACGGCGGGTGCAGATGGTTGGGTCGGAGATACGGCATCCAGCCCTGCGGATCGATGATCTTCACCGTTACGCCGCGTTCCTTGCGCAGTTGCGGCAGGAGATCGAGCGCCGGCGTATTGACGAAATCCATCTCGCCGGCGATGAGGGCCTG
>JANNTF010000985.1:0-4930 GCA_031403455.1 Alphaproteobacteria bacterium
CGCACCGCCCGCGCCAAGGGCGTGTGGACCCGCCTCATCATGCGGCGCCACGCCTTGCGCAATGCGTTGCTGCCGGTCGTGACGGTCATCGGCCTGGAGTTCGCCTTCCTCATTGGCGGCCTGGTCGTGACCGAGCAGGTCTTCAATCTCAACGGCATCGGGCGGCTCTTCGTCCAGGCCATCGGCCGCAACGATTTCACGCTGATCCAGGGCATCGTGATGACGATCGCGGTGACGTTCATCTTCACCAATCTGGCGGTCGATCTGCTCTATGCGGCGCTCGACCCGCGCATTCGGTACCGCTGAGCCATGGCAACCGAAGCCTCCGTGACCTTGCGTCGGCACAGCGCGCTCGCCCAGTTCGTGCGCGCGCAGCCGCTCGGCGTCGTCGCGTTGCTGGTGATCCTGGTGATGGCGTTCGCCGGCATTTTCGCCGAGCTGGTCGCACCGCTCGATCCGCTGGACATCGACTTCTCGGCGATGCTCGGAGCGCCCTCGGCGGCGCATTGGGCCGGCACCGATGCATTCGGGCGCGACATCCTCAGCCGCTTGATTTACGGCGCGCGCACCGCGCTTTCCATCGGCTTCCTTTCGTCG
This sequence comes from Alphaproteobacteria bacterium, assembly GCA_031403455.1. Classification (GTDB taxonomy): domain Bacteria; phylum Pseudomonadota; class Alphaproteobacteria; order CACIAM-22H2; family CACIAM-22H2; genus CAIOSQ01. The sequence continues at coordinate 598 of JANNTF010000985.1, forward strand.
ATGGTCGGCTGCACCCTGGGCGCCGCGATCGGCGTCGCGTCGGCTTACTTCGGCGGCCGGATCGATGATGCCATCCAGCGCGTCACGGATATTCTGCTCTCCTTCCCGATCGTCGTTCTGGCACTCGTGGTCGTTGCGATGCTCGGTCGCAAGCTCGTGCTCGGCGTCGACCTCAATCTGATCGTTGCGATCGCGATCCCCATCGTCCCCAAGGTGATCCGCGTCGTGCGTGCGGCGGCGCTGACTGTTCGCGAGATGCCCTATGTCGATGCCGCGCGCGCCGGCGGCTACAGCCATGCGCGCATCATCTTCCGGCACATGGCGCCCAATGTGGCGGCGCCCTACCTGATCATGCTCACCGCCTATATCGCGCAGGCCATCCTGCTCGAGGCGAGCCTCAGCTTCCTCGGCCTGGGCGTCGCCGAGCCGACGCCGAGCTGGGGCCTCATGCTCTCGGGCAATGCGTCCGATTTCTATCGCGAGGCGCCGTGGATGATCCTGTTTCCCGGGCTGGCGATATCTCTGGCTGTCTTCGCGTTCAATCTCTTCGGCGATTCCCTGCGCGACTGGCTCGATCCGAAATTCCGGACCTGACATGGCGGCATCGAGCGAAGCGCCCCTCGACGGCGCGTTGCGGATCACGCCGCTGCCGCTGCGGCTTCCGAGCTCGGGCATCATCGGGATGACCCATCTGCCGGGTCGTCATCACGTCGACGCCGCGGGCCGCCACTGGCGGCGCGATCTCGCGCAGGATCTCCGGGCGATCGAGATGTGGGGCGCCGCGACTCTCGTGACGCTGGTCGAGTCGCGCGAATTCACCCGCTATGGCGTCCCGGGCTTCGCCGATGCAGCCGCGCGGCACGGTTTCAACTGGCAGCACTGGCCGATCCCCGACATGGAACCGCCGGGTGTTGCATTCGCCGAGGGCTGGGATCGGTCGGGGTGCGCCGTGTTCGCGCAGCTCCAACGCGGCGATCGCGTCGTCATCCACTGCGTCGGCGGCTTGGGTCGGACCGGCACCCTCGCCGCGCGCATTCTCGTCGAGTTCGGGACCGAACCGGCAGCGGCAATCGCGCAAGTGCGCGCACTGCGTCCCGGCGCGATCGAGGCCCCGGCGCAGGCGAGTTACGTGCTCGACCGCGCCGGGCTCGGATCGGCCGTGTCAGCGCATCGGCGGTGAATAGAGCAGACCGCCCTTGCTCCAGAGCGAGTTGAGGCCGCGCTCCAGATTCAGCAGCGTCTTCGGCCCGAGATGGCGATCATAGATCTCGGCGTAATTGCCGAGCTGCTTGACGACGTTGTAGACGAATTTGTCGTCGAGCCCGAGCGAGCGGCCATTGCCGGGCGTCACGCCGAGCAGGCGCTTCACGTTGGGATCGGTGGACGCCAGCATCTGATCGGCGTTCTGCGACGTCACGCCGAGTTCCTCGGCCTCGATCGTCGCATAGACCGTCCAGCGCACGATGTCGCCCCACTCTTCGTCGCCCTTGCGCACGGCCACTGCCAGCGGCTCCTTCGAGATCAGCTCGGGCAGGACGATATGATCGTCGGGATTGGTGATCTGGGCGCGGATCGCGGCGAGCGACGAGCGGTCATTGGCATACACGTCGCAGCGGCCCGCGAAATACGCCGCGCGCATCTCCTCGGCATTCTCGATCACGACGGCCGTGAACTTCATGTTGTGTTGACGGAAATAATCCGACACGACGAGCTCGGTCGTCGTGCTGGGTTGCAGACATACCGTGGCGCCGTCGAGCTTGGTGGCCGAGGTGACGCCGAGTTTCTTCGGCACGATGAATCCCGTGCCGTCATAGAAGGTGACGGCTGGGAAGTTCAGGCCCAGCGTGCTGTTGCGCGTGAGGCTCCAGGTGGTCAGGCGCGACAGGATGTCGACCTCGCCGGATTGCAGCGCCGTGAAGCGGGTCTGGGTCGTCGTCGGCACGAAATCGACCTTGCTGACGTCGCCGAAGACGGCGATGGCGACGGCCCGGCACATGTCGACGTCGAAGCCGCGGCGCACGCCCTGGCTGTCGGCGATCGAAAAGCCGGCCGTGCTCGGCGAGACCCCGCAGCGGATGGTGCCGCGCTTCTTGATCGCGTCGACGGTCGGGCCGGCCGACGCACCGGTGCTGGCGACCAGCGTGGCGAACGCCGCCGCGGCCGTCGCGATGAAGAGTTTATGCAACACCATCTGTCCCTCCTGGAGAGCTTCCGTATTCGCGTGCAGCGTCGATAACACGTGACGTGCTCACACCACCAGCGCCCCTCGATCGGCGTTGACAGCTCCGCCGCGTGCTCGCATTTTGGCGGCATGAGTTTCTCGCCCCACATCGCGCGACGACGACGCGTGCGTGCCGCCCTCCGCGGCGGCGCTCAGATGTGACGCGAAAGGGCGGGTTCGTACGCCGCCTTTCCCTGTATAGGATTTCGAGTTTCGAGCGCCGCGCGCGGTCCACCCACCGCATTCGATCATGCCGAGTTTGCGCCGCGAGAGACGCCCGATGTTTGCACCCCTTGGTTTCACGCTCCTTCCCGAACGTCCTGGCGATGCGCCGGCGATCGAGGCTTTGCTCGATCTCTGTTTCGGCGCCGACCGCCACGCCAAGCGCTCCTATGCCTATCGCGAGGGAGTCGAGAGCCTGCCTGATCTGCGAGTGGTGGCGCTGGACGAGACCGCGCGGCTCGTCGGCACGATCCGATACTGGCCGATCGACATCGTGAGGGGCCGTGTGCGTCGTCGCGCGCTGCTGCTCGGTCCGATCGCCGTCGAGCCGTCACTCAAGGGCCGTGGCGTGGGGCGCGCCCTGATGCGCCAGACCCTCGCGCTGGCGCGGGACGCTGGGCATGAACTTGTCCTGCTGGTCGGCGACATCGCGTATTACGGCCAGTTCGGTTTCCAATCCGCGGCGGCGCATGGCTTCGTGATGCCGCGCGAGCAAGCGCATCGGTTGCAGGCGATCGAACTCGCGCCGGACGCGTTCGCCGGCGGCGGCGTTCTGATGAAGCACCGCAAGTTGGCGATCAGGGCGCCGACCCGAATCCGGCGGCGAGGGCGCGGCTGAGCCACGGATCGGTGAAGTCGCGGATCGTGGCGACTGCACCGGCCTGCTGCAAGGCGGCTGCTTCGAGACCGGTGAGCAATCCGATCGTCGCCACACCGGCCGCCGTCGCGGCGCGCACGCCCGCGCCGGAATCCTCGAACGCGAAAGCGCGCTCGGCACGTGCATTCAGGCGCTCGAGCGCGGTGGTATAGGGCAGCGGATCGGGCTTGCCGCGCGCGAGCTCGTCGCCGATGACGAGCACGGGAAAGCGGGTCACCAGTCCCAGGGCCTCGAGCATCATCTCCGCATTGGCGCGCGGCGCGTTGGTCACCACGGCGGTCTTGATTGCGCGGCGCTCCGCCCAGGCGAGCAGGGCAGGAAGTCCGGGCGTGGGAGTCATCCGTGTCGCCAGCGATCGAAACAGACGCTCCTTCTCGTCGGCCCTTTCGCGGTGGATCGCCGCCGGCGCATTGGGAAACAGCCAGCCCATGATGGCGTCGTTGGTGGCGCCCATGATGCGGGTCTTGTAGTCGGTATGCGTGATGGCGATGCCGAACCGAGCGAGCAAGAGCCGGTAGGCCTCGAAATGCAGGGCGTCGGTGTCCGTCAGCGTGCCGTCGAGATCGAACAGCAGCGTGTCGTGGGTCACACCGGTCATGGCGTATGCCCGGTGTGCATCGGCGTTGGCGCCTCAGCGATGCGCGGCGTTGAATTTCGCCAGCAGACCGTTGCCCGGGCAGAGGTCCGACTCCGCGAGCACATTGAAGGGTCGATCGATCGTATTGAGATGCGCGTGGAGATCGTCGGGCTTCTCCGCGAGATAGAGCAGGCCGGTGACGATCTCGCCCGCGGCCTGGCGCTGTTGCAGCAGCGACATGGCGGCGAGCTTGTCGTGCACGTCGTGCTCGGCGGCGACCTTGCCCAGCATGATCCGGGAGCCATCATGCAGCGCCACCGCATGCGCCTCGCCCGGGGCGTAGTCGGCGGTGATCTCGTCGCGGTCGAGCATCACGTCGAGCCGGTTGAGCGCGGCGTTGTGCGCGCGCACATAGTCGAAGCTCTTGGTCGAGCCGGCATGGTTGTTGAACGCCACGCAAGGGCTGATGCAGTCGATGAACGCCGCGCCCTCGTGCAGGATCGCGGCCTTCAGTAGCGGCACCAACTGCTGCTTGTCGCCGGAGAAGCTGCGCGCCACGAAGGTCGCGCCGAGCTGCAGCGCCATGGCGACGAGGTCGATCGGCGAATCGCGATGTTAAGTATTTTCTAGGTAATAAATTTGAGTCCTGCTTAAT
>JANNTF010000986.1:0-6325 GCA_031403455.1 Alphaproteobacteria bacterium
CCGCGCGCGCCAAGACGATCGGCAGGTTCCAGACCGAGGCGGCGATCCAATCCGTCCATGTCCAGCGCGGCGTGACCGGGCGAACGAACTGGCCGGCTCTCGTGACGCTCTATGATCTGCTCGCGCAGATCTCGCCGACGATCGGGATCGCGGTCGCGCGGGCGGCCGTCCTTGCCGAAAGCGGCGAGCCGGAGACCGGGTTGCGACTCCTGGACCAGCTCGCGGACGGCAGCGCCGGCTATCAGCCCTATTGGGCCGCGCGCGGGCGCATCCTCTCGCTCCTCGGTCGAAAAGCGGAGGCGCGCGATTGCCATCGCATGGCGGCCGGGCTGAGCGAGGATGAGGCGGTGCGCGCCTTCCTGCTCGCGCGGTGCGAGGCCGATTGATATCTTCGCCCAGGTGCGCTGGATTAGTCTGGACTCGTTTCCGTCCGTCCCAGCCGCCGAGGTCCTCGCCGATGAACGCCCCACACTACGATGCGATCGTGCTCGGCGCAGGGATCGTCGGCGCGTCCTGCGCCGCGCAGCTCGCGCTCCGGGGCGCTCGCGTGGCGCTGGTCGATCGCCGCGCGCCGGGCGAGGAGACGTCGTTCGGCAATTCCGGCTTCATCGACGCCTCGGCCTTCATTCCCCATGTGATGCCGCGCGATTTGCGTACGCTGCTGAAGCGCGTCCGGGGCGTGACGCCGCATGTGAATCTCCATGCCGCGATGCTGCCGCGTCTCGCAGGATGGCTGCGGCGCTACTGGAACGAGTCGACGCCCGAGCGGGTCGTCGCGGCCGCGATGCGACTGAGCCCGCTCGCCGCGCATTCCGTGACCGAGCACAAGAAGCTCGCCGCGCTCGCCGGCGTGAGCGAGCTGATTCGCGATAGCGGGGTGCTGCGTCTCTATCGTAGCCAAGCGGCCTTCGAGGCGGCCGCCGGCGATCGCGAGCTGATGCGCCGCTACGAGATCGAGCTGCGCGAACTCGACGCGGGCCAGCTCGCCGAACTCGAGCCGTGTCTCTCTGCCGTGGTGAACCGCGCGGTGTTGCTGCCGCGCGCGTGCTTCACCGTCAATCCCGGCGCCCTGACCAAGGCCTATGCCACGCTCGCGCAGCGCAATGGCGGCGCCTTCATCACGGCCGATGCGAGCGCTCTCACGAAGCGCGCCGAGGGCTGGGAACTCGCGACGCCGCAGGGTCCGATCCGCGCCGCGCAGATCGTGGTGGCGCTCGGGCCCTGGGCCAAGGATCTGCTCGCGCGTTTCGGCGTCGGCGTGCCGATCGCGATCAAGCGCGGCTATCACATGCATTACGGGTTGGCTGGCAATGCGGTGCTCGGCCGGCCGGTGGGCGATGTCGAGAGCGGCTTCGTGTTGAGCCCGATGGCCATGGGCGTGCGGCTGACCACGGGTGCTGAATTCGCCGATCGCGATGCCGCGCCGACGCCGGTCCAGCTCGGTGCGTCCGAGACCCTCGCGCGCAGCTTGGCCCCGCTGGATCGCGCGCTGGCGCCCAAGCCCTGGATGGGCGCGCGCCCGTGCACGCCGGACAGCTCGCCCATCATCGGACCCGCGCCGGGCCAGCCCGGCATGTGGCTCGCCGTCGGCCACGGCCATTGGGGTCTCGGGCTCGGCGCCGTGACCGGCCGCCTGATCGCGGAGCTTGTCACGGGTGCGACGCCGCTGGTGGACCCGCAGCCGCTCGGCCTCGCGCGTTTCAACTGATACGGCGCGGTCGCGTGCCGCATTAACCACGCTCGCCCCGGCGCTCCCGATCTTCGGTTGAATAACGCGGCGCCGACAACTCATTCGTTGCGGATCGATCGAGTGGCGGCGTAGCGTCTCGACGAGCGAACAAGGGGATGGCGCATGTCGGATCGTCGGAACTCAACTCTTCTCGTCTGGGCACGGTACGCTGGCGCCGCGGCAGCCGTGAGCTTGATCGCCTTCCCGGCTTTCGCGCGCCTGCCGCTGGCGGTGCCCGAGCCAACGACGCTGTCGCTGATCGGCGGCGGCGTGGTCGGCCTCATCGCTCTCTACAGAATGCGCCGCGACAAGTGATGCGCTGACCGCTTCGGCGAGAGAGAGCCGCGATGCGCGAGTCGATGGAAGCGCTGCTCCACGCGCATCACATGACGATCTACACATTGCTGTTCTTCGGCACGGTCGGCGCGGTGGCGATCTGGGAGTCGATCGCGCCGCTGCGTCGCCTGAACGCTTCGCTGCGCCAGCGCTGGCTCGGCAATTTCGGCATCATGTTCGTCAACACCGCGGTGATCTGGGCGGTCTTCCCCGGCGCGGCGATCGGCACCGCGCTGGCGGTGTGGAGCGCGGATTGGGGATTGCTGCGTTGGCTCGACATTCCCTTCTGGCCGGCCTTCTTCGCCGGAATCGTGCTCATGGATCTGTGCCGCTACACCGAGCACTACCTGCTTCATCGCGTGCCGTTGCTGTGGCGCATCCACCGGCCGCACCATACCGATCTCGATTTCGACGTCACGACAGCGGTGCGCTTCCATCCCGCCGAGGCGCTGGTCATGACGACGGCGAAGATCGTCGTCGTCGCCACGCTCGGTGTGCCGGTGGCCGCGGTGCTGGTCTACGAACTCGCCTATCCGCTGACGACCTTCTGGGTCCACGCCAATGTGCGGCTGCCGAACGGCGTCGATCGCGCCATGCGCTGGCTGTTCCTGACGCCCGACATGCATCGTGCCCACCATTCGATGGTACCGGAAGAGCTCAACAGCAATTTCGGCGGGCTGTTCTCGTTCTGGGACCGGCTCTTCGGCACCTACACGCATGAGCCGGCGGCGGGGCATCTCGGCATGCGCATCGGCTTGCCGGAATTCCAGGACCACCGGCATCTGTCGCTGAAATGGATGCTGCGCAATCCGTTCCTCCGGGAGACATATCAGTCGGGCACATCAGGCGTTCCACGCGCGACACCGCCATCGCCGATCACCTGAAGGGGATTCCGAGGGATCCTACAACGGGCGATATCCTTGACACGGCGCGATTCGAAACGACTGACCAATTTGAATTTGGAGCCGCGGCATGGCGATTGCTAAGTGCTCTGGACGAGGTAGTTTTCTGCACAAATCCCATTTGGGAGAAGATTTATGAACGCCGTCCTCAAGTTCTCTGCCGCCGCGATGATCGGAACGCTGGCGATGGCGTCCAGCGCCTCTGCGATCATCATCAATGGCAGCTGCGGCAGTGTGAGCGGCCCCACCGAGCTCAACGGCTCGTTCAGCTGCACAATGTTCGACTCCGATCTCGGTACGCTGAACTCGGTGACGCTCACCATCGACGGATCCATCACCGGCGACATCGGGCTGACCAACACTGCCGCTGACGCGCGGACGACCTCGGCGACGAGCTCTGCTTCCTTCATCGCTGGCGCGTTGGCCGGCTTCTCGCTGCCGAACCCCCTGTTCACCCCCAGCTTTGGCACCGGCTCACAGACCATTCTGAGTGGTCAGACAGTGACGTTTCTCGGCTTGACGGGCGGTGGATCGACGGGCCCGTTGCTCAACAACAGCATTCTGGCGCCGTATGAAGCCGCAGGTGGCGGGAATTTTTCGATCTCAGTTGAGACGTTGTCCGGCGTGTCGATCGTCGGCGGAGGCGGTCAGATCAGCAGCAGCTTTGCCACAAACGCCAGCGCCACGGCGACCGTGGTTTATGACTACAGCGTGAACAACCAAAACGTGCCCGAGCCGGCTTCGATGGCCATTCTCGGCATGAGCATGCTGACCCTGGGCATGGCGCGTCGTCGCCGCTGAGCGCGAAGCCATCGCCGCCCGCTCAGCGCGCGGTCTTGTAGACGACGAAGCCGGCGATCGCGTCGATCAGCTCTCGCGGCTCGTCGCCGCGAATGGAATGGCTGCTCTCCTCGAAGATGCGGAAATCGGAACCGGGGATCAGCCGGTGGATCTCCGCGGAGAATTCCGGCGGGCAGATCCAGTCGTGGCGGCCGGCGAGGATCAGCGTCGGCGCCGTGATGCGCGGCAGTTCGGGACGCAGATCGTAGCTCTGCAGGAAGCCGCCCGGCGCGAAAGCGCGGTTGAGCGCATCGGGCGCCAGGATGCCGCGATCGCGGCCGAGCTTTGCGGCGACGGGATCGAATTTGCGCGCGTAGAGCGGACCCATCACATCGTAATAGTGGCGCAGCTTCTCGACGGTATCGAGTTCACCGGTCCAGAGCTGATCGCATACCGCTTTCTGCTCGGCATTGCCGCGCTCGGCGACGATCTGACGCGCGCGCGAATTGAAGCCGGCATGCGCCGCCGTGACGATCAGGATCAGGTGCGAAACGGAAGCCGGGTAGCGCGCAGCATGCGCCATCGCGACCATGCCGCCATAGCTCGTGCCGATGCTGACGATTGGTCCGAGTCCGAGATGGAGCCGCAGCGCCTCCATGTCCTCGACGTTTTCGTCGAGCGTATATTTCGCCGCATCGCCGCGCGCCGAACGGCCCTGACCGCGATGATCGAAATAGACGAGCTGCAGGCGCTCGGCGAGCGGGCTGAAGCCCGGCTTGAAGCCGCTGTGATCGCCGCCGGGCCCGCCATGGATGATGAAGGCCGGCGGCCGCTCGACCATCCTCCCGCCCTCGGGCACCAGGCCGGCGCCCTCGACGTCGAAATAGAGTTCAGTGTCGCGAATTCTGGCGCGCATCGACGGCTCCCTCACGGATGTGACGCGTCAGAGCATGCATGGATCGCGATCGCAGGCAACGCGCGAGTCGCGTATCGTCGAGCGAACGCCTCAGCGAGGATTCACGCCATGCCGATCTACGCTCTCGACGGTCATCACCCCATCCTGCCCGCGCCCGGCGAGTTCTGGATCGCGCCGGATGCGCATGTGATCGGGCGGATCATTCTCGGCCGCGATGTCGGGATCTGGTTCGGCGCGGTGTTGCGCGGCGACAACGAACCGATCGAACTCGGCGCGCGCACGAATGTGCAGGAGGGTGCGATGCTGCATACCGATCCGGGTTTCCCGATGACGATCGGCGCGGATTGCACGCTGGGTCATCACGCCATACTTCACGGCTGTACGATCGGCGACAACAGCCTGGTCGGGATGGGCGCGACGATCCTCAACGGCGCGCGGATCGGATCGAACTGCCTGATCGGCGCGAACGCCCTGGTCACCGAGCGCAAGGAGTTTCCGGACAATTCCCTGATCGTCGGCGCACCGGCGAAAGTGATCCGCACCCTCGACGCCGCGGCGATCGAGTCGATCCGCCATTCCGCCGAGCACTACGTCGCGAACTGGCGGCGCTTCGTCGCTGGCTTGGTGCGGCTGACGTAGCGGCCTCACCACCCCGACCGCGCTTCGCGCGGTCTGTCCCTCCTCAAGTCGAGGAGGGACGACGAGTATCATCAGTCGCCCCTCCTCAACTTTGAGGAGGGGCAGCGTGGCGAAGCCACGCGGGGTGGTGAGTCACGTCGCGCCTCACTGCGCGTCGGCGAATTTCTTCTCGGCTTCCTTGAGCGCATCGAGAGCCGGGATCTTGTCCTGGATGAAGCGGGCGACCGCTTCGTTCAGGCCCGATTGCAGCGTGCGCGTGTTGCAATTGACCGGCTCCATCCAGCTCGAGGCGCTCCAGGCCGCGACCATCGTCTGGACCCATTGATTCTCGGGCTTGGTGAAGAAGGCATCGGCGAGCAGGGATTTGCGCGTCGGCACCTGGCCGCCGACCGTCGCCCAGAGCTTCACGCCCTCGGTGCCGGCCATGTACTCGGCGAATTTGGCCGCCTCGGCGAGGCGCGGCGACTTGGCCCAGGCCGCGATCCACCAGCCCGAGACCGGCATCGCGCCCGGCTTCGCGCCCGACCAGGACGGCCAATTCAAGATGCCGATATTCTCCGCCCCGAATTTGGCGTTCCGCGCGATGACGCTGTAGCGCAGGTTCGAGGTGATCGCCATCGCATGGCGGCCGGCGATGAACTGATCGGTGATGTCGTCGACATTGTTGACCAGCGCCTCCATCGGTGTCGCCTTGGCTTCGGTGAGCAGCGACGCCGTAAAGGCCAGCGCCCTGGCGCCGGTCTCGTTGGCGTAGTTGGCCTTGCAGCCGGAGTAGATGATGGCTTGCTGGTCCAGCATCCCAATTAGTGCGGGCGTGCTTTCGGTCTTGATGGGTGCCAGCGGCACACCCAGCCCCCAGGTCTCAGTGCGGCCGTCCTTCACCACGGTGAGCTTGCGCGCGGCGTCACGCAGCGAATCCCAGGTCTTGAGCGAGGCGGGGTTGATGCCGGCCTGCTTGAGCAGGTCCTTGCGGTAATAAATGACGCTGGCACCATGAAACAGCGGCAGGGCGACGAGCTTGCC